>JAISQR010000245.1 GCA_031274035.1 Treponema sp.
GCCACCGCGCAGCTTGCGGAGTACGAGGCCCTGGTCGCGGCGTTTTCCTCCGCCGTGGTGGGCACCACCTGAATTTGCAGGGCGTAGCCGGTACTGGTTTTGGTAACGCTGCCGGTCAGGGCATGGTTTACGTTGGCGATCTGCCCCAGCTTGAGGAAATCTTCCTCGTTTTGGTAGATGCCGCTTTCGGTTTCCCGCAGCACCCTTTCAAGACTCTGCCGGTCCAGCACCCGGATCAGCGAATATTTGGCCAGGTTGGTAACCAAACCGCCCTGCACCATCGCGGGCAGATAAGACTGATCGCCAGAGAGCCCCTTCCCGTCCGGCATTCTGCTGGGGCTTTTTCTCCCCACCGCCCCCCGCGTACAGGGTAAAGGCAGCGCTTAACAACAATATTAGGGGTAATAGCTTTTTCATCGGGATTCCTTCAAAATTATACGCAATATGCTAATAAATTTATTTATATGCTGCAAGACCAATGCCAAATGATATAGAAAAATTTATATTCTATTAGCGAATACAGCCTGGGGCCTTAGATAGGGGATTCCGGGGGTAGATGTGTATAATATGCATTTGAAAGATGTTTTTATCGTCAATTTAAAGAAATACCGGAAGACCAGAGGGGTTTCCCAGATGAAACTTGCGGAACTCTGTGATACTTCAACCAGCTACATAGGCCAGATTGAGATAGGCAATAGATTCCCCTCCATTGAAATGATAGAAAAAATATCGAAAAGCCTGCAAATCAAGCCCCACCTGCTTTTTCTGGAGGAAGATGATGCCGATACCCAGGCCGCCGCCGTTCCGCCGCTTCCCCCGATCAGTACCGTGCCGGAGCGAGTTAAGGGAGAGCTTCTGCGGCAGCTCAACGCCGCGGTTACGCGGATCGTAAAGAAGCTGTAAAGATTACTCCTATGTTTGAGTCAAGGGGGTTTTGTGATTTTTCAGCAATTTTACTTTTAAACACGAAATGTACGATAAAGAAAACAACCGCGAAGGGAAGAAAAAGAACGGCGAGCCCAAGAACCCGCTCACGCGGGGGAGGCAGAACATTATTCTTGACCCAAACTTAAGAATGAAGAAATTTTACCGCAAAGGCACCCAGGGGTTCCGGGGCACATCAGACCTATGGTCTGCGTGCACAAAGGGAAGAAGAATTGGGGGGCAACCCTCAGGACTCCGTCCTTCCTTTGTGTTTTTTGTGTACTTAGCGGTTAAAATTCTTAAAATTTAGGTACTTTCGCGGTACTCGGAAGCGGCGTACTTTGCTTTTTCGTGTCTTTTCGCGCCTTTCGCGGTTGAATTTCTCAAAAGTGAGTCCCCTCCGAAAAGGGACTTTTTGGCAAATTTGACATTTCTAGTCTTTCGTAAGTCATTGTATTATAAAGACTTAGGATTTTAGAAAAAGGTCGGAATTCACGGAAACAGAGTTTTCGGAGGGGACTCAAAAGTAAAATTGCCGGTGATTTTTTCAAAATTTCTGGCCCCCCTGACCGCTTACGCGCTTTTTTATGCCTTCTCGTCTGCGTGGTCCGTGGTTATCCTTACATTCAGCCTAATCAGGCTGCTAGGAGCCTGTGGGACTTTAGTGAATTTTTGCGGTACTGATGGCGCAAAAATCCACAAGTGCAATCGGACACGGAGAGTGTCCGCGGCTGCTAGGCCGCCTTGATCATCTCCCGGCGCCGCCGGCGCATGCCGATAAGGCTCGACGCGGCTACCGCCGCCAGAATAACCGCCCCCCGTTTCCCGGCAGGATCATCACTCTGGTTATTAAAAACAAACAGCCGCTTATAGACAAAGTTGGGCGAAAAGACATTGACGGTGGTAAGCTGCCTGTCCCGGCGGTTCAGGGTTATTGATTCAAGGATAGTCCGGGCGGCGTAGGCGCTTGACCATGCGGTGCAGGTTCCGTAAGGATTCTGATTCCCCGGATCGAGGGCATACTGCTTCAATGATACCGCGCGGGGCAGGCTTTCATAGGCCCGGGTTAGCTGGACCGCTTTTTGGGGGAGGCTGTCGTAGAGGGCGGAATCGAGCACAGCCCTGCGGGGAAAGGTTTGAGCAAAGAGCAGTACCGGCGTTAAAAGCAAGGGCAGGGACAGAAACGCTCTTTTCTTCTGTTTAGTATTCACCATAACCTTCATCATAGCACCTCCAGTTTCTTATAATATGGCATAAAATACAGGGTTATGGTATACTCACTCGCCAAAAGGACAACAGAATAAAAGCATATAAAGCGTTTTTGTTTTTCCTGGGTTTGGTCGTTATCCCTTTATGGGCTGTTCAGGCGCGGCAGAAGTACGCCCTGGTCATTGGGAATGGGGCGTAATATCACCAGGCTCAACAACCCGGCGCACGACGCCAATGATATGACTGTGGCCTTGGCTTTCAGGTGGAAGCCGCGCCTTCGGCAGAAGAGGCGCTCAAGACCGGCATAGCGCTTTTTGCGGGGGGTGAGTTTGAGAAGGCCATAGCCGCGTTTAGCCGGGCGCTTACGATGAAGCCGGATTATGCGGAATCCTTTTATCACCGGGGTCTGGTTCATTATGAACGGGACGAGCCGGTCCGGGCTATCGCCGATTTTGACGCGGCTATCCGCCTTGATCCCCTGTATTTCGCGGCATGGTTTAACCGGGGCAACCTCTACGTCATACAAAAGGATTACGTCCGGGCTCTGGCGGATTACACGCAGGCGATCCGGCTTAACCCCGTAAGCGCCGCGGCGTACCGGAACCGGGCTTCGGTGTACCGGATGCAGGGGAAACAGGGCGACGCGGAAGCCGACTTCGCCGAGGCCCGGCGGCTGGGGCGGGAGGAATAACCGCCGCGGTATAAGCGGCATAAACCTAAATAAAGGAGATTTGTATGAAAACCCGTATCAACACAGGGCGGCAGCTTGCCGCCATCATCCTGGTATTCTTCGCGGCAACGGCGCGGCTCTGGTGCGGCGGGAAAGGTGAAGCCCCCCTCCGCCGGAACCGCCCCCGCCCCAAGGCAGACCGCCGTTTCCACCGTCCCCGCGACAGGGGGCGGCCGCTATGCGCTGGTGATCGGTAACGCCGAGTACAAGAACATCGAGAAACTGACCAACACCGTCAACGACGCCCAGGACATAGCCGCAGCCTTGAAGGGAATGGGCTTTGAAGTTGACCTCAGGCTCAACGTAGGGGAGACGCAGTTCGGCGCGGCAATTGATTCCTACGTGGCAAAACTTGCCGGGGACAGTAACAGCGAAGGCTTTTTCTGGTACGCCGGACACGGCGTCCAGATTCGGGACCAAAACTACCTTTTGCCGGTGGACGCCAGCATAGAAAGCGAGCGGAGCCTCCAGCGGAACGCCTTTTCCCTGGACGAACTTTTGGCGGACCTTGAGGGGGCGCGGAACAAGGTGAACGTGGTGATCCTGGACGCCTGCCGGAACAATCCCCTGCCTTCTTCGGCGCGGGGGGCGGGGGGAACCAGAGGGCTGGCGCTTATCCAGGACGTGCCCAGCGACTTGTTTGTGATGTTTTCCACCGACGCGGGGAACGTGGCCGACGACGGGAAGGGGAAACGGAATAGTCCCTTTGCGGAGGCGTTTCTCAAGCATATCGCCTCCCCCGAACCGGTCGCGATAATGGCCTCGGACGTGATAAATGAAACCTTGCGGCTTACGGCCAACCAGCAGCGGCCCTTTTCCCGGGGCAGTATTATCAGCGACAAATACTATTCCATCAATCCCGACCGTTCCGGGGCGGCCATGGCCGTTGCCGAAGACCGGGGGGAAACGTTTTTCAAGGAAGGGGTTACGCTTTTCAACAACGGGGTGTACGACCGGGCGATTGTTTATTTTAGCGAAGCTATACGGAACAAGATGGAAAGCGCCGAAGTATATAACTATCGCGGAGAGGCGCATCTTTTAAAAGACGACTATGACAAGGCCATAGCGGATTTTACCGAGGCAATAGGGCTGGGGCATACCAATGCGTATACCACCCGGGGCACTGCTTATTTACGCAAAGGAAATTATGACCGGGCCATAGCGGATTTTACTGAGGCGATACGTCTGGACTCCGGGTTTGCTCTAGCGTACGTCCTTCGCGGCAGAGCATATAGCAACAAAGGCGACTATGACAAGGCCATAGCGGATTATACCGAAGCCGTCCGGCTAAATCCGCAGTATGCGGTTGCGTATAATGGTCGGGGTATCGCGTACCACAATAAAGGCGACTATGACCGGGCTATCGCGGATTTTACCGAAGCGGTACGGTTGGATCCGAATTATACGCAGGCGAAAAACAATCTTGAAATAGCCCAAAAGAGGGGAAAGTAACGTGTCTGCTGGAATGTTTTATGATTTGGCCATTCTGGTGTGAACTATTAGGAATGTGAGGCATATGATTCGTGTACATTTGTTTTTTTAAAGGAGTTAATCATGAAAAGTAAAGCAGGGAAACTTACCGGCTTTGCGTTGGTCTTGTTTGTCCTGGCGGCGTTTGGATGCAGTACTACGCCGCCAAGAGAAGATTTGTGGATAGGTGAGTTTTATTACTTCGCGAAAATGTTTGACGAAGCAATCACTGCCTGTACCAATGAGATAAAGGTAAACCCGAATTCATGGGAATCGTATACAATCCGCGGCCTCGCCTATACCGAGCAGGGCGAGTATGACAAGGCGATAACGGATTTTACCGAGGCAATAGCGTTATATGGTCCCACTTCGCCTGTATTAAGAATACGTAGAACCGTTATGCCTCCGTATAGAGGACGCGGTTATGCGTATTACCAAAAGGGCGATTATACCGCCGCGATAGAAGATTTTAACCGCGCTGTACAGGTATGGCTGCATGATTCTGCTTCGTATAACTATCGCGGCATTGCGTATTTTAGGCAAAAGGACTACGACCAAGCCATCGTGTCTTTTAGCGAAGCCCTGCGTGTAGATCCAAAGTTTTCCATTGTGTACAGCAATCGCGGCGATACGTATTACAACAAAGCCGACTATGACCGGGCCATTGCGGATTATACCGATGCAATAGGACTGGACCCACAGCTTGTGGTTGCGTATAACAACCGTGGTATGGCGTATTATAACAAAGCCGACTACGACCTGGCCATCGCGGACCTTACCGAAGCCATCAGGCTGAACCCGGATTATACAGGCGCAAAAGAAAATCTCGAATTCGTCCAAAGACGGGGGCAGTAGCGTCCCTGCTGGGGGGGGGTGCCAATCACGGTGCGCCGCCCTTGAGAGTGTGGCGCTGTTTGGGACGCGGGGAGTATGCTCTGCGGAATATTTGTTTAGAGGAGACTTAATATGGTGTTTTCAAATTTCCAATTCAAAAAAACCAGTGGATTAGTTTGTTTCACTAATTTACATACAGCCGCGATCACTTCAGTTCAGTTAAAAGGGCGTACAATTTACGGTAATATCAACGAAGAGGAAATGGAGTATTGGAATAATCAATCATCTTCTATGCTTTTCAGGAGAAAGCTCCGGTACATCAATAACAACACCAATGCGTCAGTGGATTTTTATACCGGTCTTGAATTACGGAATGCTGAGACTCGTTTTTTGATTTGGTTTCCAGATAGTGTAAGAAAATATACTGCCGAAGCGGCTCGGCTAAAGCAAAAACTCCCAAACCAATATGACGATAATCAAAGCCCTACAGTTTTTGAATTCTGGGTGTCATTGCCTGATGCGGATTTCGTTGATTTTTGCCAGGGGACTCCACAGGGTATACAGAAAACCGTTGGTTTTTTGGATCATGTGCTTTCTGTTTTCTAAATAATCTCAGAAAAAGCGCCGGGCGCCATTCCCCGTTCAGATCCAGAAGCCGGGACGAAGCCCCGGACAGAGCCTCCTCACGCCCCTCGGCGGGAATATAGTAGGACCGCACCGGTTCGGTATTATGATGTATAACTTTTGTGGAATTATGGTAATCAGGCAATTTCATAGGGGTACTCTCTTTACTTAACAGAATTAGAATACAATTAAAAATAACCGGATTAAGCGATAATTACAAACCGTCATTCAGGGCGCGGCGTTTACGTTCAATCCGCCCTATTGACAGATTTAATTGAATGCGGGAAAATCTTGATATGCTATTGAAAAGGCCCGGCATAAATACAGAGCGCAGCCTTCGCCGGCTCACGGCTCA
>JAISQR010000303.1 GCA_031274035.1 Treponema sp.
AGGCCAAATCACAGGCCGCCAAGGCGATTTCAGGCGAAATCCGCACCTCAAAGACGGCTTTGCCGGAGTGGCTTTCCTGGATGATTGTTCCGTTGTTGCATATCAGATAACCGGGACGCTTGTGCAGCCCCAGGAGCCGGGAATACCGTTCCATAGCGGACGGAATACGCCCGGAAGCCAAAATTACCGTTACCCCCGCCGACTCGGTCCGCTTAATGGCGTTCCGGGTCCGGTACGAAATAGAAAGATCCGAGCGTAAGAGGGTATCGTCTAAATCGAGGGCCAGCATACGTATTGACTTCATATCAAAAGAATAACCTGTTGTCTGCTACAATTCAATAGTTTTTTAACATAAAATGGGAATATAATACCCCCGAGGGGGTATAGGGGTATCATGAGTAAAAGCATACGGGCTTTGGCCTTTGACTGCGGCTCCTCCAACGGGAGGATAATAGCCGGGGATTTCGACGGAAAGCGGTTAAAACTGACCGAATTGTCGCGTTTTCCCAATGCCCAGGAAGAAATGGGCGGCACTCGTTATTGGAATGTCATGCGGATGTGGCAGGAACTCAAACTTGGCATCAGGAACGCCGCTTCGAAGGGTAAATTTGATTCTATTTCCACAGACTCCTGGGGCTGCGATTTCGCCCTTTTACGGCCCGACGGCCGCTTGCTGCAGGATGTAATCGGTTACCGGGACGATTCAAGGGAACAGGATCTGGCAGAGGCGAATTCCCTGTTTAAAAGCGGCGAGCTTTACCAAAAAGCGGGGGTTTATTATTTCAGTAACTCTGTAGTTCCCGTATTAAGGGCAGTGATAAAAAAATTCCCCCGGTTCCTGGACTATGCCGAAGTATTGCTTAATCTGCCGGATTTTTTCAATTACCTGCTTTCGGGGGAAAAATGCGGGGAATTTACCATCGCGTCGACCAACCAGCTTTTGGACCCCCGCACCGGACAGTACCACCGGGAAGTGCTCGAAACCCTCGGGCTGCCTGAGCGTATCTTTCTACCCCCGGTGTTAAGCGGGCATATCCTGGGAAAAACCAAAAAATCATTGGAACAGGATCTTGATATCCGGGGGGTAAAAGTCATCGCCACATGCGGACACGATTCCGCCGCCGCCCTGGCCGCGGTTCCCGCAGCGGACGACGGCGACTGGATCTGCGTTAGCAGCGGGAGCTGGTCGGTGCTGATGTGCGAGATCGACAAGCCGCTTCCCGATCCGGGTGAACAGTACCGCGGCTTCCTCCACGAGGGCGCCTATGGCGGGAAATACCGGCTTGTCTACAATCAAATAGGCCTCTGGCTTATACAGGAACTGCGCCGCTCATTCGGCGGCATCTCCTTTGACGCGATGGACAGTCTCGCGGAAAAAGTACCGGCCTATAAAAGCATAATAATTCCCCAGCACTACAGGGTCAACGTCCCGGACCTCCCCGGCTCAATGCGGGAATACTGCCGCAAAACAAACCAGCCTGTTCCCGAAACCGAGGGAGAGCTGATCCGCTGCGCATACGACAGCGCGGCCCTGAATTCGGCCATCATAATCGGCAAAATGGAAAAAATCACCGGCAGGGTTTTCAAGCGTATCCATGTGGTAAGCGGCGGAACCCACAGCTCCCTTATGCTGCAGGGTATTGCGGATATTACCGGAAAGGAAGTAGTCGCCGGCCCCCAGGAAGCCGCGGCTATCGGCAACATATTGGTCCAGTTAATCGCCCTGGGAGAATTGTCAAGCCTTAACGAAGGACGCCGCCTGGTAAAAGAAGCTTTTGCAGCACGCTCTTACTTTCCTTCCGCCTCTTATGCCCCGGATCTTGAATATTACACCGGAGAAATGTATAATAAAGTTGAAATGGTTTTGTAAAAGAAAATGAAAAGGAATAAAAATGAATATCAACGAAAAAGAAGCAAAGGAACTTATCTGCGAGATAGGCGGCAGGGTATATAAAAACGGTTATGTTGTCGCAAACGACGGGAACATTACCGTCAGACTGAACGAAAAGGAATTCCTTACCTCCCCACCCGGCGTAAGCAAGGGATACATGACGCCTGACATGATCGTCAAGGTGAACTCCGCCGGGACAAAGCTTGGCGGCAATTTAGAACCCTCTTCCGAAGTTAAAGTCCATCTTAAAATATACGAGCACCGGCCCGATGTAAACGCGGTAGTACACGCGCACCCGCCCTACGCCACAGTCTTCGCTATCACCCGCATGGCTCTGGATAAATACATAATGCCCGAAGCGATTTGCGGTTTAGGCGCTATCCCGCTGGTTCCCTATGCGAGGCCTTCCACATTGGAACTTGCCGACAGCCTCATCCCCTATTTATCCAAATACAACTGCTTTCTTCTGGAAAACCACGGAACCGTAACCGTCGGCCCCGATCTGATGACCGCGTATTTTAAGACCGAAGAATTCGAATATTACGCCAAGATACTGTATCTGCTCATGGGGCTTGGGGGCGGAAAAATAAATGAATTGCCCAGAGATAAGGTTGAAGATCTTATCAAACACTTTACCGCGGGTAATTCCTTCATGCACCCCGGTTATGTGAAATTTTAGGCGGTTTTTTGTTCATCCGCTTCAGAACAAAACCGGCCCCTTCCCTCGCCGCAAGGATTATGATGATAATACCGCCCCACATGGCGGTGATCATAAAGGGGTCCAAACGCAGCAGATTCAACCCGGTGGAAATAAGCTGAAGAATCACCGCCGCCAAAACCATACCGGACAATTTGCCGAATCCGCCGTTGGGATCAACCCCGCCGAGGAAGCTCGCCAAAACCGCCACCAGGACGTAGGATTCGGCGTAATTCGCCTTTACCGAATTCATTTGCCCGATCATGATCATAGAAGTGAAGAAGGCGAAACAGGCGGAAAGCACATACTCAATGATAATAATCCGGGTAACATTCACGTTGGAAAAACGGCTTGCTTTCTGATTGGCGCCGGTCATGTACAATTTTTGCCCGTAAGACGAACGGTTCAAGATAAAATGCGTTCCGATTACTACCGCGATAAAAATAATAATTGACACGGGAATACCCGCGATACTGCCGTTTCCCGGGGCGATCAGGGCCTTGGGGAAACCCGATATGGTATACCCCTTGGTAATAACGATGGATACCCCCTGCAGCAAGGTCATGGTACCCAGGGTTACCAGAATAGCCGGTATGTTGAGTTTGGTTATCAGCACCCCGTTAAACATCCCGATGAGCACGGTCGCGCACAGGCCTGTCAAACACGCGACAATGATAAAAAAAGCGTTCGCGTCGACCATATTGCCCCCGGTCAAGGCCCGGAGCGTCAGGGCAATAACGATGCCGTTAAAATTCGCGTTTGCCACGATGGAAAGGTTGATGCCCCCTGATAATTCGGAGATCATCATACCGATAGCAAGAAAACCTATCAGCGGAAGCTGGTATGCCATGGACACCAGATTGCCGGCGGAAAGAAAACGGGGGCCAATCAAAGCGGTCAGGAGAACCGTAACAAGCACGATAGTAACAAACAAATGAAATTGCTGTCCCCTGCGGACAGTTTTGACGATTTTTGATAGATTATTCAATACAGACATGATACCCCCTTTATTATTCGGCTACCTTGACGCGGACAATGTTTTTCCGCTGACGCAGTTCCCGCAGAGCGTTTATGACGATGCTCCCGATAATGATAGCCCCGGTAAACACGTTATACCAATAGGACGATATTTTCAGCACCAGGTATATGCTTCTTCCCAGGATGGTGTAACGGAGGA
>JAISQR010000316.1 GCA_031274035.1 Treponema sp.
AATGGTATAAATATTCATAAACATGAATATTTATACCTTACAAACTCCGAAAGCATGCCCATTGATCGGGATTTTTGCATGAATATGCAAAAAATCCACAAGTGCAACAGGCTGCTAGGTCCGCGCCGTCCCTCATGGCTATACCTACATCGGCCGCGGACATGGCCGGGGAATCGTTCATCCCATCCCTCACAAAGGCCGCCTTGCAGCCTTTTTCTTTAAGTTCCCGTACCAGAAACATTTTATCCGCCGGCAGAAGCCCGCCCCGCCCTCCGTCAAGGGAAAGGGCCTGGACTATCCGCTGGGCGGTACTGTTACTGTCCCCTGAAAGAAGGTATATTTTCTTGACGCCCAGCTTGCGGAGCATGACCGCTACCTCCGCCGCCTCATCGCGGAGAGGATCCTTGATAATCAAGATACCGGCCAGTTTGCCTTCCTGGGCAAGATAGAGAACCGAACTGCCTTCCCGCTCCGCCGCCGCTACGGCGTCCTTTGCGATGTTCAGATCGATCCCCTCGTCTTCGCCAATAAAATGACGGGAGCCGATAACCGTATGTTTACCCCGGTATGCGGTAGCTATTCCGTGGGCGGCGATATATTTAACGGTAGAATGTTCCTCCCTGTGCCGTACATTCTGGGAAACCGCATCCGCCACCACAGCCTTCGCCACCGGATGGGGAAAATGTTCCTCCAGACAGGCGGCAATTTTTAGTACCTTCCTTTCGGAAAAACCGTGGTAGGCTATGATCCTGTCTACCGCCGGCGCGGCTTTGGTCAGGGTGCCGGTCTTGTCGAAGACTATCACATCCGCCTGGGCAAGGGCTTCCATTGGGGCGCCGCCCTTAAAGAATACCCCGTTGGCAAGCCCTTCCCTGACAGCGGAGATGAAGGCCGGCGGCGTAGCGAGTTTTATGGCGCAGGAATAATCCACCGACGCCGCCTTTTGGGGGCTTCCCGTTAAGAAAGCGGTCATGGCGGCGGCGGCAAAGCTGAAGGGAACTGCCCGGTCCGCTATTTTCATCGCGCGAATTTCAGTCCCGGCCTTGGCCGCTTCCGATTCTTCTATAAGCCGTATAATCCGCTCGTACCGGGTATCTTCTCCTTTTTTACGGACCTCGACCAGAATTTCTCCTTCTTCAATGACCGTCCCCGCGTGAACGGCGGAACCGCCCTGCTTTTCTACTCCGAGGGGCTCCCCGGTCAGAGCCGCTTCATTAACCACAGCCCTTCCCTCAAGGGTCTGTCCGTCTACCGGGATCAACGCCCCTGCCCGCAATACCACCGCGTCCCCCGCCTGTATCTGGGAATAGGGAACCTGCTCATCCCTGCCGTTCTTACGCACCCATAGCTGCCCTACGTTGAGGGAAAGCCCGGACGCGAGGTTTTCCCGCGAACGCCGCTTTGCCCATGCCTCCAGATACCGGCCGGTCTTGAGGAGCATCATCAAGGTCGATGCCGAATTGATATTTCCCTGCGCGAGCGACACCGCAATGGCGGAGGCATCCAACAGGGGTACGTCAATCTTGAATTTAACAAGAGATTTCAGACCCGCTATGAAAAAGGGTACAGCCCCCAGGATAGTGAAGAGAGGCTTTAAGGCCGGCGGACGGAAAATACGGAAAAGCTGATAGCCTATATAAGACCACGCCAGGGAATCTTTTTCTTCCCCGCGTTTTTTGGGGATAAGATCCGGTGATGGCGCAAGACCCTTTAAAAAATTAAAAAGCTCTTCTTTTGAAACGGCTTCAATATCGTAGAGAATCAAAATACTTCCGGTACGGGGACTAATAACAACCTTTTTAACCCCGCGAAGTTCCGAAAGCTGAAGGCCCGTACCGGCGGTGTTATACCGCCTGAGTGCGTCGGGGTTGGCCCTAAAGCGTACCCGGCCAGGAAGTTCATGCACAACCGCGACGCGCATAAAACCTTATGCCTCCTGGGAATCGGCTTTCCGCTTTGCGTCCGCCTCGGCAAGGAGATCTTCCGCCGATTCCTTAACCGTCTCCGCCGCCTCAACAGCCTTATCTTTAAGGTCCATGATCCCGCCCAAAGCCTTGATACAGACATCCCTGATTTCCTTGGCGTTTTTATACACCAAAGCGCCGGCAACCGCCCCTCCGATAAAAGCAAGGCCGTACTTCCACCAATTGTTCATAAACACTCCTTCATATAGTATTATTTAAAAACTAATGTTTTGATACGCCTTTTATACATAGGTATAGTGTACCCTAAAACCTTACCGGTTTCAACATCATTACGTTGCAGAACAGCAATTTTACTTTTAACCGCGAAACACACGAAAAGAAAAACAACCGCTAAGGACACGAAGGGAAGAAAGAAGCGTTCTGACAAAAACCTTTGTGCTCCTTGTGGTTAAATTTCTTCAAATTTGGATATTTTCGCGGTACTTGGAAGCAGTGTATTTTCCTTTTTCGTGTTTTTTCGCGCCTTTCGCGGTTGAATTTCTTAAAAGTAAAATTGCGGGGGCATTTCTATTGCGTCTTGACAATCGAAAATATTTTTATTTGACAATGATATAGTACCATGCTATCATAAATCTCAATGATTATGAAAAGCGCAGCTTCGTCATTACAGATAGATAATAGGAAAGACGCCCGCCAGGCTATTCTCATGATCCTGCCTATGATGATCGGGTTTATTCTGTTTACTTATGTTCCTATTATATATATCCTCCGGTATGCTCTGTATAGTTACAATGGTTTTCGTTCGCGGTTCATAGGGTTGGAAAACTTTGTCCGCCTTTTTACCCGGGACGCGGATTTCTGGAAATCCATCGGGAATACCTTTATCCTTGCCTTTGGGAAGCTGGCCCTGGAGATACCTCTGGCGCTGCTTCTTGCCATCCTCCTTAACCAGAATCTGAGGGGTACCGGATTCTTCCGTGTTACCTTGTTTCTCCCCGCCATTATCAGTACCGCCATTGTGGGCTTGGTGTTTTCCCTGATGTTCGCCGCGTTTGACGGGGTGGTAAACGGTATTCTTGCTGATCTTCATTTGATTAAACGCAATATCAACTGGTTTGGGAGTAAATGGACGGCCCTTACCGTTTTGGGTTTGGCATCGGTCTGGCAGAATGTAGGGGTAAATATGATCTTTTTCATGGTTGCCCTTCAACGTATACCCAAGGAATTGTATGAATGTGCGTCTATTGACGGGGCTTCGCCCTGGAGGAAATTTTGGGGTATCACTCTGCCTATGATTGGTTCTATGTTTCAGATCATCCTGCTTATGGCAATAGTGGGGAGCCTTAAAATTAGCGATCTGATCCTGGCAAGTACCAACGGCCAGCCGGCGGGCAGTACGGAAGTTGTAATGACCTATGTGTTTAAATATTTTTTCGGCTACTCTGGAAGGCCGACGGAAATTGGTTACGCGTCGGCTTTATCGGTAATTACCGGTATCATGTTGGCCTTGGTGTCAGTTGTATACCTTAAAGCAACCAACCGGATGAAAGTATAGGGAGATTGGTGTAACGTATGTACAGCGCAAAAACAGGGAAATATATCTCAAATTTAATGATTTATCTTGTATTGTTTGGCGTATTTTGTGTTACTATATTCCCTGTTTTTTATACATTTATGGCTTCCTTTAAGAGCAATAAGGAGATATTAACCGCGGGGAACCGGGTTATCCCCACAAAGTTTGTTTTTGATAACTATGTTCAGGCGTGGAAACTGGCCAATTTTAAGCAGTATACTTTTAATAGTGTTTTTATGTCTGTTTTTATCGTCGCGGGAGTAATCGTTACCAGCACGGTATGCGGGTATGTTTTTGCGCGGGGACAGTTTAGGGGGAAGCAGTTCCTCTACTATATGATCCTCAGTTCAATGTTCGTATCCTTGGGAAGCCTTACCCTCTATCCGCTTTTGATGATTGCCAAAGTGGTTAATCTGAACCGATCCCTGTGGGGGGTTATTATCATCCGTATTTTTGCGGTGAATACTACCAATGTTTTCATCGCGCGGGGTTTTGTCGAATCTATACCGCGGGAAATTGACGAGGCCGCCAAGGTAGATGGTTGTTCTTTTTTCCGTATCTTTCTGCATATCATCGCGCCTCTCTGCAAACCGGTTATCGCCACGGTGGGAATACTAACCTTCCGTAGTTCGTGGAATGATTATCTTTTGCCCCTGGTATTTACCTTGTCCAATCCCAACCGTATGCCCTTGGTAGTAGGGGTAGTAAATCTGAAAAGTTCGGGAGAAGCCGCGTCGTCATGGAACCTTATGCTGGCGGGAACGGCTCTTTCCATGATTCCTATGATTCTTATCTATACTATTTTTAATCGGTATTTTATCGACGGCCTAACCAGCGGTTCGGTAAAAGGATAACATGTTTTACATACATAAGGAGAAAGTATGAAAAAATTACTTGGCGGTTTTATTGTTCTCTGTTTGTTGCTTCAGGGCGCCTTGCTTTTTGCGGGGGGAGGCAGCCAGCAGCAATCAAAACAGGGAGGCGTTACTAAGATCAGAGTATGGTCTGATAACGCACATGAAAGGACCCTCCGTGATGCCCAAATTGCACGCTTTAACGCGGGTAGGGGTAAGGAACTTGGCATTGAGATTGAGTATACCGTATACGGAACCAATTTTACCGATGCTCTGAAAATCGCGTTGCAGGCAGGGGAAGCTCCTGAACTCTTTAGACAAGACGGAAAGGTTTTTTCCGATTTTGTAAACGCCGGTTATGCGGTTCCCTTAACGGAACTTCCCGGCGGACAGGCGGTGGTTGATCAGTATAAGGGTGAACTGATTCCGAATCTGCATATCTTTAACGGGGATGTGTATACTCTTCCTTACAATGTTACTACCTACAAATTTATCATTAACAAGGATCTTTTTGACGCCGCGGGAATTACAAAGTATCCTACCACCTGGGCCGAGGTCCGCGGCGCCGCGAAAACGATAACCGAGAAGGGGAATGGCCAATATTACGGCTTTATCCTGGGACTCCAAAGTCCCTGGACCATGACCACCTATATCCTTTTTCCCAATGGTACCAATACCGGATCGGGCGTCTTTGACAATGAAAAACTCCAGTATAATTTTTCCGCCCATGCACCGGTAATAGAATCAATCATGGGTATGATCAACGACGGCAGCGTATTTCCCGGCTACGAGGGATTGGACGCGGACCAGATGCGGGCTCAATTTGCCGAAGGCAGGGTGGCGATGATCCCCGGCGCCAGTTTTGATGTGGCGGTATACAACGAACAGTTCCCCGCTTCCTGTAACTGGCTTGTCATTGATGTACCTGCTTATACGCCTTCCGGTTCTCCTTATAAGGAAATAGTGCAGGCTACGAATCTTCTTGCGGTTAGCAGCACGGCAAGAAAAAATCCCGAAAAAACCATGGAAGTTTTTAAATTCTTCTACAGCGACGAGAATTTAGCGGAAATGTACGAGGAAGGGCTGTATATCCCCTACCGATCACAGGCTGTTGCCTTGGCGAAAAAACAGCCGGCCGCAAAGGGGTACGCCGAATTTGCCAATGTTCCCCAGAAAATTCTGTTGCTTCCCTCTCCCGATTCTGATATAACGATAGAAGGTCTTGTCTACCGCGAGGTAGTGATCAGGATCTTTGCTAAAGGTTACCGGGAAGATCCCGCAACGGTTTTGGCGGATATGGACAGACGGTATAACACCGCGCTCAGGCAGTTAAGTAGTACTGTACTTGAATCCTATAGGGCCGGGGCTGATAGGGTGATAAGAAGGCAATAGACCCTGGTTTTCAGCGGCAAGCTGGGGTTTAACCGTTATAAAGGGTTATTCGGGTATTATTCGGAGCCGTTCCTACAACCCGGTTAGGGCGGACCTTTTCGGCTAACCCTTTTAACGGGGCTCCGCGAACCGGAGGTTCGATGGGAGTTTGCAAATTTCTACGATTTTTGGGCAAAGCCCCATAAACTCCTAGGAGTTTGTTGCGCTTCGCGCATAAAATGGTATAAATATTCATAAATATGAATATTTATACCTTGCAAACTCCGAATACTCGAAGAGTAGAGCATGCCCATTGATCGGGATTTTTTGCATGAAGGTGTGCCAAAGGCACACTGAGCAAAAAATCCACAAGTGTAATCGGACACGAAGTGTCCGCGGCTGCTAGAAACTATTATAAAAGTAATGTCAATAAGTTAAGCGTTTTGCCTGCAATCTGGAGCATTGCGGGTCTTATTATGAATTTTTAAAATGAACGAAGAAGGAAGAGACCTATGGATGCTCAAGCCTTTTCCCACCGTAAATCTTCGGTGAAACTGCGCATTGTCTGTGCGGACGGAACTCCGGCGGCAAACCGGAGCGTAGAAATAAACCAGACCCGCCACCAGTTTCTGTTCGGCTGCGGCGGCTTTGACGCGGTAGAATTTGCCGGCGGTAACGCGGACGGAACGCCTTTAAGTATGGAACAGGAAGCGGTACTGCGGGATCGCATGGATAAAATATTCAGTTTAAATAATTATGCTACGCTGCCCTTCTACCTGGGCCGCTATGAAAAAGAAGAGGGCAGGCCGGACCAGAAGCGTACTATGGCCGCCGCTGAATGGTTTGCCCGCCGGAATATCACTACCAAGGGCCACCCCCTGTGCTGGCATAGTGTCTGTGCGGATTGGCTTATGCATTACAGTAACAAAACAATACTGGAAAAGCAGATTGCGCGGATTGAACGGGATGTATCGGCTTTTAAGGGAATCATAGATATGTGGGACGTGATCAATGAGGCGGTGATCATGCCCATATTTGATAAGTACGATAACGCCGTTACCCGTGTCTGTAAGGAACTGGGCCGGGTAGGTTTTATCAAAGAGGTATTCGCGGCCGCGCGCAGGGCGAATCCGAGTGCGGTCCTGCTGCTCAACGATTTTGATACCTCTATCAGTTATGAAATACTTATTGACGGCTGCCTCCAGGCGGGGGTATCTATTGATGTGATCGGCATACAGTCTCATCAGCATCAGGGTTATTGGGGGCTTGAGAAACTGCGGGAAGTGCTTGACAGATTTTCCCATTTCGGTTTGCCCCTGCATTTTACGGAGAACACCCTGATCTCGGGGGAACTTATGCCCGAGCATATTGTGGATCTGAACGATTGGCAGGTAAGCGAATGGCCATCCACCCCTGAAGGGGAAGAGCGGCAGGCACGGGAAATAACGGAGATGTACGAGGTTTTATTTGCCTGCCCCGCGGTAGAGGCCGTTACTACTTGGTCCGCTATGGATGGTAGATGGTTGAAAGCGCCCGCTGGGTTCCTCCGCGAGAATAACAGCGTTAAACCCTCCTATACCGCCTTAATGAATAAGATAAAAGGAGAATGGCGGACAAGGGAATCGCTGCGTACCGACGCTAACGGCGGGCTTAACTTGGAAGGATTCAGAGGGGATTATGAGCTTGTGTGCGGAGACCGGAAGATTCCCTTTGTCCTGGACGGTAAAAAAGCCCAAATAGATATGGTATTAGGGTAAACCGGAAGAATTTCAGTTCATTTACGAACCGCTGGGCGGCTGCCGTTCTCTAATATTGAGCAGCAATTTTACTTTTGAAATTCAACCGCTAAAGGCACGAAAAGACGCGAAAAAGGAAAGTACACTACTTCCAAGTACCGCGAACATACCCAAATTTGGAGAAATTTAACCACGAAGATGCACATCGAACCTATGGTTCGCGGACACGAAGGTTT
>JAISQR010000332.1 GCA_031274035.1 Treponema sp.
ATTGTATAAATTTGCAATTTATTGCAAATTTATACCTTGCAAACTCCCAAAGGAGCCCCATTAATCGGAATTTTTGCATGAATATGCAAAAATTCACCAAAGTCCCACAGGCTCCTAGACGCGTTTTTCCGCCCGCCGGCAGAGGCGGCCGATGCCCATGTTCCGTTAGGAATGGCGGATCCCATGGAGATACAAATACCAAAAAATGACCCGACAGACTCTCATGCTGTTTAAGGGGGGAGGGGACATTTCTATTGCGTATAACAACTTATTTAAGTGTAATAGTTTCTTTGCTATAATTTATCTCCGTTTTAATTTCGCTGATAGGCGTCCATTTTACCATAAAGGAAATTTCATTATTGAATTTATAGATCGGCGCCTGACCAGTATTCTGCTGAAGATACGGGGAAAGGGTTATTTTAAATTCGGCTGTCCAGTCGCCCAGAAAATGGATTGCACTCAAATTGAATGATTTAAGTTTAAAACCGGAGCTTCTGCGCAGGGCTTCGTCATCGAAACGGAAGGAGTTGATCAGATCCAAAAAAATATTATTCTGATCGCCTTCGGGAAGATCGATAGGAAGATTAAAAAAGGGAATATCCTTAAAATACCGGAAGATAACACTGTTTTCCGATGTGGTACTAAAATTGAGGCTGAGGAAATTTTTTATATTAATAGAAAAACCTAAGTTTAAATTAAAATTCGAATTGGTATACCGCTGTAAGTCAAATTTCAGACCGGAACGGATATTAAAAGAAAGCGAAGGTATCCTTTTGTTCCAGAGATTATCCCATTTAAACTCTTTAGTATAATTTGCGCTGAATTCACGCCAATTTAATCTTTCTTCGGTATCCGCAACCCAGCCTGTAGTTTCGAGATGATAACTGTATGACCATGCGGCATTGAGGGAAGCACTCAGACTCCGTCCTAGGTTCAAAGTGGAAGTAAAATTGGTAAGCTCTTTTTTTTCAGGATCATAAACCACGTATTCTTTGAGCTGATAATTTTCCGCGAATTTAAGCGTTTCGGTAAAATTGACCGGATCGTATTTCGCCGTTTCAAATGGGGTTATTATCTTGCCGTTGATAAGGGTTTCGGATATCCAGAACCTGACGGCGGCATTCCCTGTAATTGCGGATTCTTCGGGGGGTAGATCGGTACTTAAAGACAGACTCTGTACCTTATCGGCAATATCGGCGGAAAAAACGGCAGTAACCCGGTGAGTATCCAGGTTATCCCTATCCCACTTGCCGTAATCGACATGCCAGAGGGGATCGGCGCCGGTTCCTTCAAACACCGATTTTGCAAGAAGCCCCTTAACGTCATACTGTAAGCTGGAATTGGACCACATCGGGATTAATTTCAGCGGCTTGATAGTAGTATTAAATTCCCAGGAGGAAGTGAACGAGGTTTGGCTGTATGCCCGTTTTTTGGCTTCGTCTATTTTCGTTTCGGTGGGATTCGGTACCGTGTCAATAAATTCCTCGGCATCCTCATTTATGTAGCTGTAATTCTGCCAGGCCGCGGCAGCGGAAATTTTGAAAGAACTTGAATAGATATCTCCTTCACTCTGCTTCAGGTTAAAACCTATGCTGCCGTCTCCTTTCATCGTTGAAAGAATAGACGAGATTTCGCTCCAGTTTATATCTTCCACTTCACGCCAGTTATCCTGTGAGGAACGGAACTGCAATTCCGAGGCCATAGACGGGTTCAAGCGGTAATCTATACTAAAGCGGGGAGCGCCTAACCTTGCCATTGCAAAGGTCTGATTCAGAACCGGAGGGCTGAGGGTGTACCCAGTATTCGGTGTTCTCGCGCCGCCCTGATCCTCTATTCCTGCCCAGGGCGGACGCGGCAGGCCCATATCTTTAAAGGGATCATCGGTATCATCAGGCAATCCGGCGCTTGCGCCGCTGTTTGCGCCGCTGTTTGCGCCGCTGCCGGCGGAAGAAGCCGCCGCGGTATTTCCCCATGTCAGGGGCGTCCCCGAAACGGACATATTAATAGAATAAAGCGTGAATTTATCGGGATAGAAAAAAACACGGCTGGGAGAATAGTTTAAATAACCGGGGCTTGCGGTACTGAGGGACCTGGTTTTAAAGGAAACGGTGCTGGCAATACTCGAAATAGAAAACGAGGAAATATAAGGATTGAGAAATTTTATCGCCTCGTTGGGGGTAACTGAGCCGCTTAGCTGCCATTGATATGAGCTAAGGCCGGTATCCGTTGTTGTAGTTTCCTCTACGGTGGTATCCGGCTTCAACATATCAAAAAAATTCTGTTCTTCCGCCCGGTTCATGAAGTCCTGGTCTACATAAGGATCCGAATAGAAGGGGAACAACCACGAGAAGGAAGCGTACTTTCCTGAATATGAGCCTTTGGTATTAAGCCGGTAGCGGAAGGGCACGGTTAATGAAAACAACCGCGAACTGTTCCAGTTGCTCACCCCGTCATATTCAGGGTATGGGGTGTAAAAACCTTCTGGGGATTGCATCACATCCCGCGTTATCCCCAGGCCGAAAGAAAGATCAATTGCCCCAAAATTGCTGTCGGTCTTTTTGGGCAGGGCTAATTCGGTACCCAGATACGCGCCGAGATTGGCATATGCGTCAAAGAGCAGGGAAAAACGGGTATCGTTGGGAGACGTATCTTTTTTCCCGGTACTGCGAAGGAAGATACCTTCCCGCTTCTTTTCCATATCCGCGCCGCTCCCCAGTATCCTGGTGATGGAACTTGCCTTTTCGGGGTCGCTTTTCATACGCCCCAAAAAGTATGTGGTTGTCTGCACATAGGAACCTTCCCGTGAACGGTAGCCCAGTACAGGATGGAAGACGATTTCATCGGCAGGGTAATAGAAGTAAGGTATATACAGAACCGGTATCTCGCCAACCTTGAGTACCGCGTGGGCAACGGCCCAGTCGTATCCAGGGAGGAGCCAGAGTTTGGAAGCATGGATAGACCAGTATGATTCCTCATTGGCGGCATTCGTAACTTCGGCGTCGGTCAGGATAGTTACTTCTTCATCAGTACGGGAAATAACCTTGCCGGAAAAACGGTAGGCGGTTTCACTGCCTGAAATAGAACGCTCCGAGACGCCGCCTACAAAAATGCTTGACCAGTCATTCATATCTACCGTAATAGTCTGGCCCCGAAAGGTCTCTATAGTATCGCCTTCCTGTTTTATGTACTCTACTCCGCCGGAAGCGGTTATTATGTTCCGGGTCTTGTTGTAGAGCACTTCCCGCGCTTTTATGGAATGAGAAATATCCTTATCCTTTAGGGTGATGATTACACTACCCTTAAGCCTGGCGTAGTCTTCGTTTACCACATCCAGGGTAAAATACTCGGCGCTACGGGCGGATTCTATCGTAATGATCTTCTGATCGCCGTCCGCGGACTCCTGTTTCTGGGGCAGATTGAAGTGATTACGGAGACGTGCGGCAAGCTCGCTGTGAGCGCCGCCTTCGCTTAAGCCCAAGCCCCTCGCCCAAGACGCAAGCTCCTGAAGGGTACTGGTCCTAATCTCCATTTCTATACGGGATTCTTCTGCCGTGAGTACCCTCACTTCTTCCCCTGCGGAATTTTCTTCGGATGCGTCCTCTCCGCCAGCCCCTTCAGGGAAGGGCTGGGCTGTATCATTAAAGGGGTCTTCCGCAGAAGCCCCCTCCGTACCGGTATCTTCCCCTAAAGTCTCTTCAGCGGGAGCGGCTTTCGCGGTCTCCGTTGTTTCCCCGTCCGCTCCGGCCGCCGTATCTGGGGCTGCCTCTTGTGCGGACGGAAGAACGGCGGAAAACAGGAATAGAACAAAGATACACATACTAAAAACGCTTCGCAGATGAACCGCTGAAAGACCAACCGGCTTGTGAAAACGGTTTATATACCTAAGAAAAGGGAACCCTAAGAAATAGTTATTCTTAAATCTAAGGCTGCGCCGGCTAAAGCCATAACAAAATTTGACATTTTGCAAACACCTCAACTTGGAATAAAGAAAATAGAAAACGTGGATTATGAACCAAAGGTTCGGCGGACTGAAGTCCGGCGCGGATTTCTGCTTGATACTTTTCATTTTCCTTCACTTTTTCTATGGGGAATCTCTAGCAGCCTGTTGCATTTGTGGATTTTTTGCATATTCATGCAAAAAATCCCGATCTACGGGCATGCTTTCGGAGTTTGTAAGGTATAAATTTGCAATAAATTGCAAATTTATACGATTTTCGGGCAAAGCCCCGCAAACTCCTAGAAAAACAATCGGTTTTTTAGAGATTCCCCATACTCTATCTATCGATTGTATCAAGAAATAAAGATACAGTAAAATAGGAAAATGAGCAAGTTTAATGACGGATTAATTCCCTTGTAGGGCTTTGCGGTTCAATGTCAACAGGTTAAGATAAATTACCCATACCAGAATAGTTACAAAAATAAAAATCCTTAACCTGTTGACTTTGGATTCTTAACTGAAAATGATACTATTCAGGATGCCCTGTTTTTTAAGATTCAGAATATAGCTGGCGTATTTTTTATCCTCTACCGCGATATGGGTAAGGATCCAATCCTTTAGGTAGCGGACAAACACATTGGGAACAAACTTTTTACCCCCCTCAAAACTCTTAACATCATCAAATATCTGTTTAACAAAACCTTCATGGAATTTTTTATGTTCCGTTAAAGCAGGATATTTAACATTTTCCAGAATTTTTTCTTCCGCCGTAAAATGATACTTAACATAATCCACCGTACCATGAACGGTTTCCAAAAAATAGGCCTTTGCCGCTTCATCCCCCGCAAGGCAGCCCGCATAAAGTTTATTGGTCAGATCAATGAGTTCCTTATGCTGATCATCAATTAATTGAATACCTATTAAATAACGGTCGTCCCACTCAACAAGAATTGTATCATCAGCCACAATGTACCTCACTACAATATATTTATTGGAATGCGCGAGGTATGAAACCGCGCGGTATTTTCGGACTGAAAGTCCGCAATTTCCTATCCATCGACAGATTTTTATCGGAACAAAAATGCTTAACCCGCGAATGTCAATGGTCTTTTATATCACCATAACATTAGTATATCGAAATCGAATAAAAAGTACAATAGGAGTTTTATGCGCTTTGGGAGTTGATAAAATGAACCAGGGCTTCCATTCCCCTTCCTAAAAGGGAAGAAACGGCGAAAAGGGGGGAAGCTCCCGAAAAGTTTAAAATTTCTTCCGCCCTGCTTATTTCCTCCGCCGCGGCCAAGTCGGTCTTGGTAATGACCCCCGCCACGGGAACAGCGAACATGGCCGCCTGTCCGGGGGAAAAATAAACATTCCGGCTCGTACAGTCCTGAAGGAAGAGTATAAGCCCCGCGTCCGCCGCGGTTACCGCAAGCCGGTTTCTAAGGCCGCGGTTCTCCAGGTATTCCCCCGGAGTGTCGATGGAACTGCCGATAATCCCAACCGTTTGGGTTTTCGCATAGATACGGGGGAGCCCCGCGAGGTATTGACAGAGGGTGGTTTTACCGCAGAAAACCGGCCCCATCACCATGATCCGCACGGCCTAACTCCTGGTAATATCCGTAGGAGTAAATTGCAGAATATTGGACAGGACGTTGAGCGCTTCTCTCAGGGCGGCTTCCACACTGGCCACATCGCCGTTTAAGAGGAGGGAACCGGAAAAACGGTCAACAAAGACAAGGCTCACTTCGGCGGCCTTGACGGCAATATCCGCACCGATTATCGCCCCTTCCCCAGGGGTAATGGTCATGATTCCCAAGGCCCCTGAATGTACATCCACCGCGCCAAGTTTCTTGTAGAGATCCGTATTGGGATTGGCAATGAGATGCGCCAGCGTTACCTGTTTACCAGGAACAAATTCCTGGATAATCCTCTGTTTTTCCAAATCCGCGTTCATACTTACCTCGTTAAACCTTACAAAAGAGTTTCAAACACTTCGGGGCGCGGGTTGGGGATAACCGTTTCGGCCACCAATACGCCTGCCTCCCTGGCGCGTCGGGTTCCCGCGTCAACGGCGGTTTTTACCGCGGCCACATCGCCGGAAAGTACCACAAAGGACTTACCCCCTATACCCGCGGCAAGCCGTACATTTAAAAGATACACCTCCGCGGCTTTTACCGCAGCGTCCGCCGCGTAGACCGCCTGGGTAATATCGTAAAACTCCATCACCCCCAGGGCGTCCACCTCCCGCGGCGGAGCGGTCTGGTTAATGGCGGGGATCACCTCCGGGGCAAGCCGGGGTATTACCACCGAATCCACCACGTAATGGCCGCAGAGTTCCCTAGCCGCCTCCACCGAGGAAGTAACCGCAGCAACCTCCCCGCAAAACAGGATATTGTATTTTCCGGGACAGGTTTCCCGGGCAAAGACGAGCCGGGTATCGGCGGTTTTAAGGATGGCGTCCGCCGCTTCTATACCCTTGGCGATACTGGAAAATTCCACAAAACCAATGGTCTCTATCATCATGTATTCCCCTCAGCCTCAATTACAATACGGCGCCCAATTTCCCGTACCACCCCGTTTATGGAAGCGTGTATCTTCGCGCCCAGGGCCCCGGAGGGAATATCCGCAATAAGATCCCCCCGGCTGACCCTTTGGCCTGGCTTTACACATGGAGCGGCCGCTGCGCCGGCGTGCATTTGTAACGGAATCGCTACGCGGGAACAGTCTGGAACATCACGGAATTCATCAGCAGGCGCATCGTAATAGGACAACACCTCGGCACGGGCGGCCATACGCCTTGAGGGTATACGGCGGTAAGGCCGATCAACAGAAGGAGGGCCGCCAGGGGAGGGCTGGAACTTTATCCCCCGGCGGCGCATTTCCCCCTTAATAACAGTATTAATCCTACACGGCTGCAATTCCATGGGGCATGCGTAGATCTCGCAGATGCCGCATTCACAGCAGAGCATGGCGTTTCTCGCGGCTTCTATCTCTACCAGGGCGTCGTTATCTTCCGCCGCGGCAAAGGCCCGCATCACCAGGTGGGGCCTAAGCGGACTACCCAGCAGGCTGCGGGGACAGGACGCGGAACAGAGGGTGCATTGAATACAGGCAGCCCTGGCGCGGTTTTTCATATGTAAAAGGGGAATCCCGTTTCTCCGCTGTAAATAATGGTTCTTGGGCAAAACAATGATCCCGCCGGTCGTTTTGCTTACCACCGGGGCTTCGGCGCTTTCAGGATCGTTTACCCTGCCCATAACAGGCCCGCCGGTAATAGTGAAATAATCGGGTATCCGCGCTCCTCCGGCAAGCTCTATACATTCCTTAAAACTAAAACCCACCGGAACCCGCACTACCGCAGGACGGACTACTTCGCCGGTAACCGTAAGGTATTTGTGGGTTACGGGTTTCCCCTCAAGAGCGTCCGCTACCGAAAGGAAGGTACCCGCGTTGGAGATCACCGCCCCTGCCTGGATTGGTATACCCCCTGGGGGCACGGTCAGTCCCGCGGCCTCGTACAAAAGCACCTGTTCATCCCCGGCAGGATAAACACTGTCCAAAAGACATAATTCAATATTAGCGCCGGTTTTGGCTGAGGCTGCCGTTAAGGATTCAATCTGTTTTTGGTAGTTTTCTTTTAATACAAAGATAAGCCGTTTTGCCCCCAGGTGTTCCTTCACCGCCAGAGCGGCCGCGCAAAGCCGTTCGGCAAAATGAGCCATAATATACTGATCGGTTTTCAGCAAGGGTTCACATTCGGCCCCGTTCATAAGAAGCAGTTCCGCCGGCTTTGCGTATTTTACATGGGCGGGAAAACCCGCCCCTCCGCAGCCTACTACCCCGGCATCGAGAATCAGTTGGCAAAGATTCACTTTTTCCCGGCCTTTTCGGTTTCGTAGGTATCTATAATACCCACAATGGCCGCGTCAATAGGGGCGTTGTTATTCTTCACCGCATAACGGGCCGTGCTGCCGGACACCACTAAAACCTCCTCCCCCTCTCCGGCGCCGGCCAAATCCACGGCAACAAAAGGGGGCCTATCCTTGGCGTCCTTTTCGCGGACCACCATGAATTTGAGACCCTCCAGGGAAGGTTCTTTTTTGGTGCTCCAAATATGGCCTATCACCTTACATATCCGCATTACCCCTCCTTTTTCCTTGAGGATTTGTTGCGCGAAGCGCGGCAAACTCCCCGTGTTTATAAGCTCCTATATAAACTCAACTTTACAGCGGGCATATAAAAAAACATCCTGGGCCGAAGGGGTAAGGATACTCCCCCTGGGGAGGCTCAACCTTCCGCCGCGTCCGCAGACTAAACGTTTCGCCTCAGCCTCGGTGATAAGGGCCGGTTTCGACGGTATGGATTTTGAACCGGCATCCGCGGGGGCAAAAGCGGGCCGGCGCTCTGGGGACGGACAAGCCCCGGCGCCGCAATCCAAAATCTCAGCCGTATCCCGATCCCCCAGCATACAGGCATTGGCCTCATCAAAATCAAGATGCAGGGCGGGCATAAAATCTTCCCGCACCCGGACAATAACATCCTCAAAAATAAGGGGCCTTTCGGTGTTTACCCGCACCCGCACCCGTCCGCCGTTTTCTACCTTTAATTCCCCGGCATCCTGGGGGCGGAGATGGAGATGATTTTTAGCGATGATCGCCGCTCCCCTGGCGTGGACCGCCCCGGCAGGTCCGGCTATATAAACGTCCGCCGCGCCGGTAAGATCCCCCGAAAGCCGCAGAGGGGCCTTTATCCCCAAAATCCGGGCGTCGGTAAGGGAGACTTCCGCTTGCACAGCCTTGCGTACCGGCCCCAGCACCGCCACATTACCAATCTCCCCCTTGGGGCCTATAAGCCGCACCCGTTCCCCGCTGAGGAATTCCCCCGGCTGAGAAAGCGCCCGTTTTGGGGTAAGGGCCCCCGGACCGAAAAGAACAGCCGCCGCTTCCGGGGTAAGGTGGACATGCCTGGCCGAAGCCTCCGCGGGGATACGGACAGCCGTATCCGGCCTCCCCCCGCCGGTAGGACCGCCCTTGTTGGAAGCCGTTTCTTGAAGGGCAGGGCAGGAGGCCGGCTTGGCGGCGTTCAAAGCCCCCGGAAACAGGGAAGCCGGGGAAGCGGCCAGGATGCCCTTTTTTTCAAGAACATGCTCTACGATCTTTCGGATCGCTTCTTTATCCACATCCATTTCCATTTTACCTCTCGTCCGCCGCCGGGGGGTTCCCCGAAAGATGGCGGCAAAAAAGCCAATAAACCGCGCTGGAAAGCCGGTTAAGGGCGGTTATTATATCGTCCCGGCCGGCGATCCCCCCGCCGCGGAAGGCGCCGGCCGCCAAAAGTTCAAGCTCCCGTACACGGGTTCTTAGGGTATTAAGCCGTATTGCCAAAATACCCATAGTATAGTCTGGAATGGGGTGGGCTATACCAAAAACAGCCTTTAGGTTATGGGTTTGAGCATGAATTGCGTCGGCGGAAAGACCGAACAAACAAAGGGCCCCCAAGGGGCGCTCATTCACCTCGGCGGACATGATCTCCCGCAAGGCCCGCAGCACTTCTCCCAAACCCTCCCGCAGTTCCGCTTCGCCCTGGTCCGCGGCCAATACCTGAACCTCCAGTACCTCCGCTTCCAGGGAATCGACGCCCCCCCGGAAACGTATTCGCACGTGGTCCTTGGATACAAGAATATTCTCCCTCAAGTGGGTCATATACTCAGGTTTCTCGGCATAAAATTCCCCGCTTTCCGCGTCCGCATAGGTTGACTTCCCCCGGTTAGGAATAGGCGAGACCGGCATACCCAAAGGCTTTTCAGAATTTTCCCGCAACGCTATCCCCCTGGAAACAAGATACTCCCGCGCATCCGGCGTTACAAAAGCGCCGGAAGGCGGTATATATTCCTTACATGCCTCGGGCAGCATAAGGCTGCGTAATTCGGCCTGGGTGATAACTCTCATTACCTGTACTAAGGGCTACTTATCGGCGGTTTTAAGGGTCGGCAGTATGAATTCAACATCCGAATGGGGCCGGGGAATAACGTGTACCGATACCAGTTCACCCACCTTAGCCGCGGCCGCGGCTCCCGCGTCGGTAGCGGCCTTTACCGCCCCTACGTCGCCCCGCACCATCACCGTAACAAGCCCGCCGCCCACATGTACCTTGCCGGCAAGCCCAACATTAGCGGCCTTTACCATAGCATCCGCCGCCTCAATAGAGGCTGCCAATCCCTTTGTCTCTACCATACCAAGGGCTAATATCGCATCAGCCATTCACTTTACCTCCTGTAGATTTTTCCTTCAAAACATTCCGTTCTTTGTAAAGAAGACTATTATTTTACGGCATACTCTAGCAGCCGCGGACACTTCGTGTCCGATTGCACTTGTGGATTTTTTGCATTAATATGCAAAAAATCACCAAAGTCCCACAGGCTCCTAGGTAAGCCGCGCTATAACCATTTCCGTAATAGCTTCCACATCCTCCCTGGTAAACCGGGTAAGCCCCTCCGGTTCCGTATGAGGGGGGGCGGTTTCCGCGCCTGCTCCGCCATAAGGAGCCTTTTCCGTCCGCCCCCCCTGCACTCCATAGCCCCCGGAAAAAACCCTTGGGTTTTTCCGGGGGTCTATTTCGTTACCCCCCTCATAAAGCCCTAACCCCTGTTTCCCCAAAATAACCCCGGCCCGAACCCGCAGATCCCTCAGACTGCGGCAGCCCGCCGCCGCCCGCCGGATGTTGATCAGATTCAGCGGGGTGATATTATCGCTGGCGGCGCTTTTCCCCACCGCGCCGCAGCCCAAGGTCAGGGCCGGGGCCAGATTCGTGGTAGCGCCGACTCCGCCCAAGGCGCCGGGGGTATTCACCAAAAGCCGGGAAACAGCCTTCTTCATGGCGAATTCCCTGATTATCCGCTCATCCTTACTGTGGATAACCATGGTGTGCCCCGCACCTTCATTGGCAAGAATGGCGATACACCGTTCGCAGGCTCTTTCCCAGCCGTCCTCCTCATAAAAACCCAGGACGGGACACAGCTTTTCCCGTGAATAGGGATTATCCCTGGCGACCTCGGTCTGTTGGGAGATGAGCACCCTGGCATCCCCAGGGACGCCGAACCCCGCCAATTCCGCAATATAAACCGCCGGTTTGCCGACTATTTTAGGATTCATCCGGTTTCCCGCAAAGAGGAGCGCCTTGAGTTTGGCGCTTTCCGTCTCATTCAGAAAATAGGCCCCCTGACGCTGAAATTCCCGTATTACCTCGGCGGCGATAGGGGTGTCCGCTACCACGGACTGCTCGGAGGCGCAGATCGTACCGTTGTCGAAGGTCTTGCTATCCATGATCATCCCCACCGCCTGGGGTATATCGGCGCTGCGCTCGATAAAGGCGGGCCCGTTGCCGGGCCCCACCCCTATGGCGGGATTCCCCGATGAATAGGCGGCCCTCACCATAGCTTCCCCGCCGGTGGCAAGGATGATGCCCACATCCCGATGTTTAAGAAGCGCGTCTACCGCCTGTGCTGTTACCAGGCTTACACAGCCTACTATCCCTTCCGGCGCGCCCGCGGCGGAAAGGGCTTCCTTAATCACCCTGACCGTCTCGGTAATGCACCGCAAGGCGCTGGGATGGGGGCTGATCACCACGGCATTGCCGCTTTTAATGGAAATGAGCGCCTTGTACATCACCGTGGAGGTCGGGTTGGTCGAGGGGATCAGGGCGGCCACTACCCCCATGGGAACGCCGATTTCCAGGATACCCTCTTCCCTGTCTTCCCTAAGGGGGCCTACGGTTCTCATGTTTTTGATACTTTCCCAGACGGTATCGCTGCCCAGGAGATTTTTTAATACCTTATCCTGCCAAACCCCAAAACCGGTTTCCTCAACGGCCATCTTCGCCAAAGGCTCGGCTTCGCGCACGCAGGCGTCCCTAACGGCCTTACAATACCGGTTCAGTTCTTCCTGGGCGGACGCGGCCAGAATTTTCTGCCCCTTCTTCGCCCCGGCAACCAGGTCCCGTACCTGTTGAATTGATTCAAGGTCCTTATCCATGACACACTCCTCATGCAAGCCTTATGGTCTGGGCGGCGGTTCTACATACACTTTCGGCAAAGGCGCCGCAGGCGGCGCGGCATGCCGCCTGATCGCCGGTCAAAAGGCCCCCCGCAAAGTTTGTCTCGGTGGGAGGGCCGTAGAAAAGGCTTAAACTTACCCTGGCGGCCTTTACCGCCGCGTCCAGGCCCACAATAGCCTCTACCGGCGGGGCGATAAGATAGGCTAGGGGGGCGCCGGGACTCACCTTGGCCGTCTTGGAAAGATAGGTTCCGCTTTGAGAGATACAGTGGGAAAGGTAATAAATGGAGCCTTCGTCGTTAGCCTCAAAAAAATTCACTCCGTATTTAATGCACGCCTCGGCGGCTTCAAGACCGCTCCGGGCTTCCGAAGGGCCGAGAGCGGCAAGAATGCCGATAAACTCTCCCGCCAGTTTGGTGGAAGCGTTTTTCGCCCCGGCGTACATGCTCCGGGCGTAAAGCACCCGCACATCCGCCTGCTTGGTGGCCTCGTCCAGGGCAATATAGGACACATCATCGCTGTCGGTACTGATGATTGCCAAGCTCCGTTCCCCCGGGGCGGCCCCCAATTCCTTTAATAGACCCGTATCAGCGTTGGGGATAAGCTGCATACTGAGGATAGTCGTGATAATCGGATCGCCTTTCACCGCCGTCTCCTGTTTTACGGGTTTACCGTTTAAATTCTACACCGCTTGCCTTATTCTGTAAAATTTTTTCTATTAAGTCCACAAGATACGCCCCTGCTTCAACAGCCGGTATTCCGTTGGCGTGGATGTTTGAAACCACCGTGCGCCGGGATTCTGGCTGCCCTACCCTGGCCTCGTAACAGAGGTAGGCGCTCATACTCTCGGCGGCGGCCAGTCCTGGACGCTCCCCTATAAGGATACACACGAGGCGGGCCTTTAAAAGTTCCGCCGCCTCATCCTCAACGGCAACCCTGCCGAAACGCACAAAAAACGGGTTTCCCATGCTGATATTTTTTCCTTTAAGTCCGCCGGCCAGGACAAGGTACAAATTTTCAAGATTGGCCTCAATAGCCCGTGAAGAAAGGCCGTCGGACGCGATCACCTGTACATCCCGGCCCTTTTCGCAATGCAGGGTTACGGTCTTGACCGCCTCTTCGGAAAACCGGCGGCCCAGGTCCGGCCTGGTGATGTGCTCCTGTCTGCTTGAACAGCGGCTCTGCACCACCGGCATACCCAGGCGCTCCAGCAGTTCCGGCGAAACATCCCTGAACACCGCGTCCCTGGCGGCGGCATGATCCGACCGGAGCTTGAGAAGGGTGCTGGTACGCAGCCGGGGGCCGGTCCTGCCCACGCCGATACGGGCGGAGGTGGAATTTTTCATCCGCTGAAGGAGTTCCGGGTTCAATACCTCAATCGTCTGTCTTTCCGCTTTTGTAGGAAAGCCCTGGTTTTCCCCTGCCTTACATTCCGGGGGAGGCAGTATCCCGGCGGAGGGAACCGGTCGATCATAGACGGGAAGACAGGCCGCCGGGACAAAACCGGCTGCCGGACTTTTCCCCCTGTTTCTTGCGGCAAAATATTCCTCTACTACCTCCGACACAACGGCCCCTAAACGCCCGGTATCAATCATCACATCCCTCCTTAATATCGAACTATTTACGGAACATCTAATTTTTTGGTAAGGTAAATCATCCAAATATGGTGGGGTCCCCCGCCTTCTTCGTAAGGCGGCCGTTTTCCATGATCCCCATTTTTTCAAGCCAGCTTTCAAACTCCGCTATGGGCCTGAGCCCCAGGGTTTCCCGAATTGCCGAAACATCGTGGTAGGCATTGGTTTGATAATTCAGCATGATATCGTCGCCGGCAGGAACCCCGATAATATAATTGGCCCCTGCCTGAGCAAGGAGCATGGCAAGATTCTCAATATCGTTCTGATCCGCCATCATGTGGTTGGTATAACAGCAGTCGCAGCCCATAGGCAGCCCCGAAAGTTTACCCATAAAGTGATCCTCCAGCCCCGCACGGATTATCTGACGGCTGTCGTAAAGGTATTCAGGGCCGATAAAACCCACCACGGTATTCACCATAAAAGGTTCAAAAACACGGGCAAAAGCATAACATCGCGCTTCCATAGTTACCTGATCCGCACCGTAGTGGGAATCACTGGAAAGCTCGCTGCCCTGGCCGGTCTCAAAGTAGAGCACATTGGGGCCCGTACCGGTCCCATGCCGGATAAGGAGTTCCTTCGCCTCCCGTATATGTTCAGAATTAAAGCCAAAGGCGGTATTGCCCTTTTCACTGCCCGCGATGGACTGGAAGATCATGTCGCAGGGGGCCCCCCTTCTGACTGCCTCAATCTGGGTAGTTATATGCCCCAGCACACAGATCTGGGTGGGAATCTCAAAACGGCGCTTTATATCGTCAAAACGTTTCAGTATCTCCGTTACCGCCGCCGCCGTATCGTTTACCGGATTAAGACCGATAAGGGCGTCTCCGCAGCCGTAACTCAAACCTTCAAAAACCGAGGCGGTTACTCCTTCAACATTATCGGTAGTATGGTTCGGCTGAAGCCGGGTAGCAAAACGGCCCCGGAGCCCTATCGTGGTATTGCAGCGGGCGGGGACTCTGATCCGCGCGGCCGCGTAGACCAGGTCCAGGTTGGTCATCAGTTTGGCGGCAGCGGCAACCATTTCGGCGGTAAGAGCCCTGGATACCCGGCGTATATCCTCGGCAGCGGCGGCATAATCCAAAAGCCATTCCCGCAGTTCCGCCACGGTCCAGTTTCTAATTTCGCCGTAGGTATGTTCGTTTATCCCGTCCTGGTTCAGCCGCGTAACCTCATCGATCTCATAGGGGACTACGGGATTCTCCCGCAGCTCCGAAAGGGGCATTTCCGCTAAAACCTGCTTGGCGGCCGCCCGTTCCAGGGCGCTCTCCGCGGCTATCCCTGCCAAAACATCGCCGCTTTTTTCCTCGTTAGCCTTGGCCAATACTTCCTTTACATCGGCGAAACTAAAAGTCTGCCCTGAAAGATTAGTTTTATACACCGCCGCACCCCTTTTATACGGTTTATGCGCGAAGCGCAACAAACTCCCAAAGGAGCCCCGTTAATCAGAATTTTTGCATATTCATGCAAAAATTCACCAAAATCCCACAGGCTCCTAGCGGCTTACCCGAAAATCAGCGTTTTTATCACCACCGGCGCCGCGATGCCCCCCATAAGGGGCATTCCCACATCAATATAAGTATGGTCCCCCGCATGGATGGAATCAAGTACCGCTAAAGGCCTATTTTCCTCAAGGCGGACGGAGATAAGCTGGCCCAGGGCTTTGGCCGTATCCTGTTCGGTAACAATTACCAAAGGAACCCCCTGCCCCAAAACCGCCGCCGCGGTCCGGGCAAAAACTCCGGCCGCGGCGTTCAATTCCCCATAACCGGGGTTACGCTCCCCCGCAAAAGCCAGGGCCGGAAGCTTGGTATCGTGTTGGGAGAGGAACCATACCATACGATCAGCTAAGGGTCCGTTTTCACCCCGGTAACAGGCCCTTTCCTCCGCGTCGGAGAGCCGCAGCACCGGCAGGTTTTTCAGGGGAAACACATTGCCCCGGTAAAAAATAGTGCTCCCCGAAAGGTTTACCGTATAGCTTCCCGCGCCTACCACCGTAGCCCTGATAGTTTCCCCGCCCCGGAGCAGGCGGGAACGGGTACAGAGGGCGCTTTGCCTTAGAGCCCTGCCCAAAAGCACCCCGATGTCTCCGTAGGCAAAGGCGTCATCATGCGCCGTGTATACCGCGTCGGCCACCCCGCCTGAAAGAAAAATCCCGTCAGGCTTTGCCGGAATTGCAAAATACGCCGAACCGGAAGTACGGAGGGTTTCAAAAATAGATTCCCGTTTTCTAAACCCCATTGCCATATCGAGAACCTCGGCCATTGCCCCGCAGACGCGGCCCAGAATCTTTTCGTCAGCAGGGTCTCCTACCGCTATACCCATGCCCTTCCATGCCGCAACGGCCGCGGCCGCGGCGGATACGGAACGTATTTTTCCGCCGGCAATCCGTATCACACGTCCGCCCACATCCAGGGAACCGGCGGCTCGGTCTTCACCGTTTTCAAAGACAGCTATGTTGGTTGTACCGCCGCCTATGTCGAGGTTCACCGCCCGTCCGTTATTCTTCCTTGACCATTCGGCGGCGCCGCTCCCCCGGCCGGCGATTACCGCCTCTAGGTCGGGGCCCGCGGTAGAAACCACAAAATCCCCCGCCAAGCCGCTCAAGTGTTCCAGTACCGCCCGCGCGTTTTCCTTGCGGGCCGATTCTCCGGTGATGATTACCGCGCCGGTATCAACACCCCCTCCTGCAAAACCCGCCTTGGCAAAATCGGCGTTTACCAGGGAGGTCAGGGCCTCCGCGTCAATGGTTTCGGGGGAGACCAGGGGTGTTTCATGGATACCGCCCCTGTAGATTATCTCACGGGAAACAATATCCGCCTTGGGCACGGAAAAGAATCCCCCCTTATCCGACATGGAAAGCCGGCTGAAAATAACCTGGGTAGTTGAAGTACCCACATCAATGCCTACGCTGATCAGTTTTTGCTCCATTCCCTTTCCGTAAATCCCGCGGTTTCTCAAAATTCAAAGGGATATGCTTTATGGGAACGCGCGGAGTTCATTCGGTATAACTCCAATTATTATTTACAAACGTATATTTTCCGGCTTTTTTATCATTGTTTCGATAAATTGTATCAAAATCCCCATTATTATAGAAAGCGCTATCTCCAAACATTACATATTTACCAATCGTAATGTTTATTAATGAATTTCTATTATACGGCGCAAACGCCCTATTGCCAATATAAACTACATTTTCAGGTATGGTTATTGACGAAGACCTATGACTTTGAAAAGCATAGTCTCCAATGTATTTAATTCCTGATCCGAGGCCTATACTTGTTATCTGGTTATTTTCATTATAGTCATCATCATAAAACGCACGTGATCCTATAAATACAACCCCGTTTCCAATTGTAACGCTTGTTAAGTAATTATTGGCGAAAGCCCTATTCCCAATAAATGTTACGCTGTCCGGTATAGTTACCGATGTTAAACGGTTGCGGCGAAAAGCGCCGTTACCAATAGTTACAATTTTACCAGGTATTGTAATACTTGTTAATTGGTTATTATAAAACGCGTCATTACCTATGTATTCAACCGTTTCCGGTATAGTTATACTTATCAATTGATTTTCAGAAAAAGTATTATCCCCAATAAATGTTACGGTATTGGGAATGGTAACTTTCGTTAAGCCTTTTTTCGAGAAGGCGCCTTCCCTTAAACGAGTTACAGGCATATTAAATATTTTTTCAGGTATTACAATGTCTTTTGCCATACCCTTATAATTTAATATGGTCATCGTATCGTCGTCATTACCTTGAATCTCAAAATCACTTATATTTTGAGCATACAAAGCAGCCGACAAACAGGTAAAAGCCGCCAGGAAAATAAACTTCTTCATAACATAAGTCCTTTATACGTTGATATTTTGTAATCTTTACTATAACATGCCTTCTATTTTGTGTAAATACCGGTACAGGCGGCAGCGGTTTTACTTTTAACCGCGAAAAACACGAAATGCACAAAAAGAAAACAACCGGCAAGGACACGAAGGGAGGAAAGAAGCGTTCTGACAAAAACCTTTGTGCGCCTTTGTGCTCCTTG
>JAISQR010000389.1 GCA_031274035.1 Treponema sp.
AAGGCGGTTTTGCTAACATGAATCTCCGGTATGAAAACGGCAGCCTGCAAAACAGGCCGCTCTGCGGTTGAAAGGCCCTTTCCCTTTGGCAGTTTCATTCACGGCCCAACTATACCACAAAGGGCCAAAACGCGGCAAGGGGGCCTGCGGAGTATCCAGCAGGGGGGGCCGCCTACCACGGACAATTGACGAAAGCCTTCAGGCTTTCGCCTTCCGTAGCCATTACCGCAGCCTTGGCCCCCCCTCCGCTGCAGAGCCGGGCTTACCCGGCTCTGCAGCTACCCCCCTGGCCTGATTTTTTTCCATATCCGTGTTTTCTCAAGCGTTGCGCTAAATATTCAAATCAAATTCACAAAGGTATGTACGGAGTTCGCAACGGTTTTTTATAGCAAGATTATTTTCCATTTTCTTAATGCGGTATTTAACTGTATTTATGGCTATATTGTTCAATTCAGCAATCATTTCATAAGTCTTGTTCGCGATAAGGCCGTGAAGTATGGACATATCAATTTCATCGCAGTTTCCAAGCAGATACTCCAGCCTGTCGATCTTTGATATGGAAGGATTTTCATAAAAATTGACAAATTTCGCCGCATTATGAGGGAGGATAGGCGAAACATCCGGTGTTTTTATCTTTAAATGGGTTGATTCCCTAAGCACGATTTTGCAATCCAGGTTAATGAAAATATTTTGTCCTAGTTTGCTTTTATACCGCCGGACATAGGTATCAACCGCGAGTATTCCCTCATTGTAGTAATCACGATCCCCCATTACCGTTGTTAGGGATGGTTTTGATAGCGCACCAACCTTCATATTGGAAGAGCCGCTGATATTAAAATCATTAAGAGAAAGACCTTGCTCTTTTAAAGATTTTATGAGGAGCAGGGCCAGTTCATCATTGGCACAGATATAATTCTTATATTTTGTTATTTTACTAATAACATCATTAATGCATGCTTCAATATTTCCGGTATTTGTAACGATTTTATACGGAACGCCGCTTTCAGTCATTGCCGTTATAAAACCATCAATTTTACATTTATCAGAAAAAGAATCCTCGTTGAAGCCCACAAACATGCTTGGATTGGGGTATTCGTTTATGATTATTTTGGTTAACCTGTAAATAGCGGGATAAAGGTTAGGAGCGATATAGCTGAATGAAGCCACGGCGCTGGGAAATTGGGCATGTATAAAAATTGGATGGATAGTATTCTCATTCAGGAATCTTAGCAGTGCTTCGGAATGTTCCTTTGATTCCGAAAGGACTATTGCCTGCCGGTACGACCCCCTTTGTACCGTTCTCACCAGATCTTCCGGTTGATGAAATACGCGAAGGGGAAGTTTTTTCTGATAGGTATTGTCATGAATGCCCTGGATAATAAATTTTAATTGCGGGGTTATATTGGCGTAATTATCAATTAAAACATTAATATGGTATGACATTTATCTGTTTTCCCGCAGTGAATTGGTTGCCTTGCTGTGGATAAAATTGGAACGAAGAAAAGAAAAAGGCCGGGTAAGGAGCTTATACCTCCCCATAAGCTTATTGGGGGGGGGGGGGGGGGGGGTAGCACTTTGGTTACAGACCATTAGCACCATGGATGATAGGATATGGGAAATGCTACGATTGTCAATAGGGCGCAATGCCCCAAAATTATTCTAAGTGAAAAGGCCCAATCAGATAGCAATAATCTTTGGTATACGCGGGCATTATGGATACAAGCCAAAAAATAGAGTATTTTTTCTTTAATTTTTGGCTTGAGCCGTTTATTTTCTACATTCTATTATCAATTATGTCTTCACGGGAGCCTAGTCTAGACCAGTCAGTCCCTTTAGCAAAACGGATACGGCGTAACTGGGTCATGTACCTATTCCTGGCTCCGGCCGTCTGCGCGGTTATTATTTTTGCGTATGTCCCAATGATTGGCGTAGTGATGGCCTTTCAGGATTACGATATCATCACCGGTTACTTCAGCAGCCCCTGGGCCGGATTGAAGCATTTTCGTAATTTTCTCGCAAAGCCTGCATTTTGGCAGTCCTTAAAAAACACGCTTGGCATTAACGGGTTAAGCATATTAATCGGTTTCCCGCTGCCTATTGTATTTGCAATAATGATCTTTACCATGAAAAACAGTCCATATAAACGCATAACCCAGACTATCAGTTATCTGCCGCACTTTGTAAGCTGGGTTGTCGTCTCGGGCCTTGTGTATAAAATGCTGGATAACGATACCGGGATTATCAATTTCCTATTAACCAAATTCGGCCTTGAGCGTGTTGCCTTTATGCGGGTGCCTGGTTATTTTTGGGGGGCTATTATCATCACCGCTGTGTGGAAAGAATTGGGGTGGAATTCCATTATCTTTCTTGCGGCCCTGTCCGCCATAGATGCGGAACAGTACGAAGCGGCGATAGTGGACGGGGCAAACGGCTTCTACCGTCTAATTTATATAACTATACCCGGAATATTACCGACCGTAGGGCTTATGCTGATAATGACCGTGGGTACTCTTGTAAACGCCAATGGAAATGTGTCTTTCGATGCGGTATTTAATCTGCGTAATCCGCTATTGGCTTCTGCGGCCAATACCATTGATTACTATGTATATGCCGAAGGTATTGCAAATAATAACCTCAGTTACTCCGCCGCCGTTGGTCTTACCCAAAGTTTGGTTTCCCTGTTTTTGGTTCTTATGGCCAATAAGATTAGCCGTAAAGCCCAGGGTTATGGGGCCTTCTAACGAAACATGAAAGGGAGATACCTGTGAGAAAATCCGGATCGGGCGCCGTTGAAGGTTCGCCATTAAGCCAGTTTATCCTTCATTTTCTTATCCTGGTCATAACGGTATGTATACTTTATCCATTTTTGTATTGTCTGGCCTATTCTTTAAGCGACAATGTGGCGGTTATGACCAGAAATGTGACCATTTATCCTATAGACTTTACTTTAAAAAATTACCAGGAAGTGTTCAGGCAGCGTAATATCTTTAATTCGTTTTTTATAAGTGTGGGCCGGGCCGTAGGCGGTATCCTTTGGACATTGACGCTGACAGGACTTGCGGCGTATGCCTGTACCCGTAAAACGCTGCCGGGGGTAAGGGGTATAGCGCTTTTTCTGATTATACCAATGTATATTTCGGGCGGTTTGATACCCACCTATGTTTTGATGTATAAACTGCGCCTGGTTAATAATTTTTTAGTGTATATACTGCCCCATGGTTTTTGGGCCTTTAATATGCTGCTTATGCGTACCTATTTTGAAACAATTCCCGACAGCCTGCCGGAATCGGCCCGGCTGGATGGTGCGGGGGATTTGCGGATTTTTATCCGCATCATAGTACCGCTTTCCATGCCCATTGTGGCGGTTATTGCCATGTACAGCGCCGTATGGCAGTGGAACGCATGGTTTGACGCGATGCTCTATATCACCAGGGCTAATTTAAAACCGCTACAGGCTATACTACAGGAACTAATTATGAAATCTATGACAACCACCATGCAGATGGCATCGTCAGCCGGAAGGGCTGGCGCAGGGGCCTCATCCCCTGAGGCAATACGCATGGCAACGTTAATGTTTACAACGTTGCCTATCGTATGTGTTTACCCGTTTTTCCAAAGGTACTTTGTCCGCGGCGTAATGATAGGCGCGGTTAAAGCATGAATAAAAAAGAATCAGGAGGATTCAAAAGATGAAAAAAGCTTTCGTAGGTGTCACATTAGTGGCGGTTGTTTTGGCGCTTGTTTTGTCTGGCTGTAACAAAGGCGGCGCGTCTGGATCGGGGAGCGGTGAATTACCGCTTCTTGAATATACCGTGGACTTGGACTACTCGATTCCGGCGACGACACTTGATCTAAGTACGGACATAGTCACCCCCTATCTTGAAAAGAAATTCGGAATCAAGGTCGGTGAAGTGATCCAGGGTGCAACCCAGCAGATCAGCTTCAGGCAGCGGTTGGGTGCCATGGTTGCCGCCGGCAATCCGCCGGATGTAATTATCGCTGGGTCTGAAAATATTGCCTATGCGGTTTCTACCGGGAAATACGGCGATATTGATGATCAGGTCAACAAGATGACGAACCTGAATAAATATATGGACCAAAAAATGTGGCCGAGGTTCGAGGTTAATGGGAAAAAGGTACAGATTCCACAGGTGGAAATAAATACAACCATAGAACCTTACGTCAGTGATCCCTATAATATTCCTTTTAATCCATGGACTTTATGGACCAGGGAAGATATTCTGGCCAAATGCGGTTATACGTTTACTCCCCTGGCTGAAATTGAAAAGGAGTATACCTCTCAAGGCAAAATGCCGCCCAGGGAAATTTTCGATATAACGCCGCCCATTGATACGCCGGAAGCGTTTATGACCTATCTGCGTAAGATCAAGGCGTTGAACCTGACCGTTAATGATGCGCCGGTTATTCCCTTAAGCGGCGTCGGGTGGAACCAGTTTCATATCGGTTCAATGTTCGATTCAGGGCATTGGCGTATCCGGGACGGCAGTGTGGACGGTTTCCTGGGCGGTACCGGTATTAAAGAGTATTACAAGTGGCTAAACAGGGCGTATCAGGAAGGTTTAATAGATCCCGATTTTATCTCGCAGAAGGATGACCAGCTCCAGCAGAAAGTAGCTACCGGTCGTGTGGTAACCGGTATGTATACATCAGATCTCGCCGGTGCAAATAAGGCGTTGACTGATGCCAATCCTGCGCAGCGGATCCGTTATATACCATGGCCCAAGAAGGAACCGTACTGGGGCAAGTTCGATATATACGAGAGCGGTTTCTGGCGTGTGACGGTCAGAAATGACTTTAAGGATAAAGACCGCCTGACCCAGTATTTTGACTGGTTCTACTCCGATGAAGGCCTTGATATTTTAACCTGGGGGCCTGAGGAAGCCGGTCTCTGGGAAATTAACTCCGCGGGCAAGAAGGTATTTAAAGACAACAAAGTTAAAGAAGATTTTCTTACCGGTGTATCAGGCAAGCAGGGCGCAGATTACTACGGACTGTGGAACTATCGCCAGGTCTATTTTCCCTTCCACTCCCGTGCGGCCGTATGTGCCCCGCAGCTTAAGGGGTACAATCCCTATGCCTATGAGCGGAGCTATGATCCTGTTATCGACATAGATATTCTGTCAAAGAGTTTATTTGGTGTCACTGGCCAAGACTTTGATGGTAACTATTCGTACGGTGATAATTCCAACGACGTAGCCAAGATCAATAACTGGTACTGGAGCAGGTGGACAGGTGAACTGTGCGCCGGTGTGTTGACTGCCGTAAGCGATGCGGCTTTTGAAAGAGCCTGGACCGAAGCCTACGCCACCTTTGAGAGCGAAACAGATTATCAGCACGCAAGGGAACTGATGGCCAAGTGGTTCAAAGAGAACGGCTCTACGGGTAAGGCCCCGTCTGGTGTAAATTAAAGGTACGGAGGATTTATGTCAATCAAGGTTGGAAACGGCGACACAGTATTCTTGTTGAACACCGCAAACACCAGTTACGCAATGGAAAAGGGCGCCTCGGGCAGATTGCAGCATATCTATTGGGGTAAACGCCTCGACAGGCTGGAAGATCTGCCGGTGGGTGAACAGATGCAGTATTACCCCTTTGACCAGCCCAGTAAAAAACTCTTGACCAATCAGGAGTATGTCGGTTGGGGCGGTTACCTGTTTGACGAACCCTGTCTTAAGGCACTTTTTGCGGATGGATGCCGTGATCTGGATTTGCGTTATCAGTCGTACAAGCAGTCTGATAATGCTGTTTCAGAAACGCTGGTTATTACACTGCGCGAACTTGTTTACAACCTTGAAGTTGATCTGTACTACCGTATTTATAAAGGTCTTGAAGTTTTGGACCGGTGGTCTGTTATCCGTAACACCGGTACGGATAACATTATGCTGGAAAACGCCCAGTCAGCGGTATTCTATATGCCCCGGGGCAAGGAATACCGCTTGACGCACATGTCCGGAAAGTGGGCCGCCGAGTACGCGCTGGAGCGTATAAATCTGACCCAGTCAAAGGTGGTGGTGGAATCCCGCAACGGTGTTTCGGGGCCGGATTCCTGTCCGTGGGTGGCGGTGGATTACCGCGGACAGGCCGACGAAGAATCGGGCCGGGTGTGGGCAGCAAGTATACACTGGCCGGGCAACTGGAAATTTGTGGTGGAAGTTACCAGGGTGGATCAGGTGCGGCTTACCGGGGGTATAAACGATTTTGACTTTAGCTGGAAGCTGCATCCCGGTGAGGAATTTACTACGCCAAAAGTTTCGGCGGTTTATTCCGAAGAGGGATTTGGCGGGGCAAGCAACGCCTTCCATCGGTATTTAAGCGATTATCTTGCGCCCCAGCCGAAGGCAAAAGAAATGATGCCTGCACTTTTCAATTCCTGGGAAGTGTTTGAATTTGATATCAATATGAAGCAGCAGTTTGAGCTTGCAAAAATCGCTGCAAGACTTGGCATTGAGTTTTATGTGGTAGACGATGGCTGGTTCGGCCAGCGCGATCACGACAGGGCCGGTTTGGGCGATTGGTACCCGAGCAAAACGAAATTCCCCGATGGCCTGGATCCGCTTATCAACCATGTAAACAGTCTGGGGATGGAATTTGGTATATGGGTTGAACCGGAAATGGTCAACCGCGATTCCGATTTGTTCAGGGCACACCCCGACTGGATTATGAATTTCCCCAGGAAAGAATCCAATGAATGGCGGAATCAGTTAACGTTGAATTTTGCCCGGCAGGATGTCAGCGAATGGGCCTGGGGGTTTTTAGATGAGCTTTTGGGTCAACACAACATTAAATACCTTAAATGGGATATGAACCGTTATTTTAGCGAACCGGGCTGGCCTGAAAAACCTGTCGACGAGCAGCGGGAAATATGGGTACGCTATGCGCAAAATATTCTGGAACTGTTCAGCCGCATTCAGGAAAAATATCCGAAGGTGATCCTTGAAAACTGTTCTTCGGGTGGAGCGCGTATTGACCTGAGCATGGCCCATGTATCAGATATGGTGAATCCATCGGACAATGTGGACCCGCTGGACAATATGAAAATTTTTGAAGGCTATACGCAGGTGTTTCTACCGCGAACATATGGCCGGGGTATAGGCGTGGCGCCCAATGGCATAAACGGCCGGGTTACGCCTATAAAATACCGGGCGTATTTGGGAATGTTGGGTACGTTTATTGCAGGTGACAATCTTTTTAAGTATACCGAAGTGGAAATAGCGGAGGTTGCCGGGTATATAAAGACTTACAAGGAAATCCGCGAAACCACCCAGAACGGAGATATGTATCGGCTGGAATCGGCATATAACCGGCCCTGGGCGGCCTTTGAGTTTGTCCGCCGAGACAAAAGCGAAGCGGTTATGTTTGTATTTGGTCAGTCCATGCAGTTTAGAAAAATCGTACCCCGTATACGATTGCGCGGCCTGGATCCGGAATCAATTTATAAGGTAAAGGGACTGCAGGACACGGGTCCCTACAATAAGCTTCATTTGACAAAAGAGCTTCTCTCGGGCGAGCCGGTTAAAAATGTATATGTAGAACGCTCGAAGGAGTTATCCGGGAAGATGCTCATGCAATTAGGTGTAGAGGTAGCGCTTGCAGGGGATTTCGATTGCCTCCTGTTCAAGTTCAGCAGGGTAAAGTAAGCGGGGAAATTATGCCACATTCAAAAGATGCGTATTTTGAAACTACAAGTGGGGAATTTGTCATCGGTACAGGCAAGGTTGAAAAAACAATCGCCCTGACCGATGGCGGAGCGTTTTATTTAAAATCCTACCTTGATAAAACAACCGGTAAGAATATGGCAGAGTTTGCAAGTATGTTGTCAGATGAATTTTCCGCAACGGTGAACGGCGAATTGATCTGCGGCAATTCAGGCGGCTTTGTACTGGCGGGTACGGAATCCAAAATACTGGCCCAGGGCGAATTGGAAGCAACCGTCACATTAAAAAAAGAAGATCTGGTTATTGAGCGCCATTATGTCGCATATCCGGAAACAGCCATTATACAGGAATGGACGGTATATGGCAATAATTCAGATCAGGTTATAAGGATTACGAGGCCAAGTCTTTTTATCCAGCGTATTTTACACAATGACCGGCAGGACGAAGATTTCTTGTATATGACCGGCGGCGCCAACTTTACCGGCAGTTGTACGCTCAAGTCTATCCCCCTGACAGAAGGGTTAATCAGAGATTTCGATTCCCGGGGCAAGCCCGAGATGTCAGAAATAGATGGTCGCTATATAAACGAGTGGCATCCACGCATGAATGGCACCGGCGTCTGGTTTGAATTCTTTGGCCTGCGTAACCGAAAAAGCAATATCGGTTGGTTTTTGAACTTTGACTATCAAGGCTGGTGGAAGGCCGGTTTTACCAACCGGGATGGCAATACCGCGCTGACCGGCTGGTGCGAGTTGATTGATTATCCTCTCAAGCCCGGCGAAACAATGTGTATAGCTCCCGCGATGATCGGTATATCGCAGGGCGATCTGGATGATATGGGTAATGATATTAATGATTATATCTATACCTATAAATGGGACTATACAAGAGACACCTATTTTAACCGGACAAATATGAGTATTTGGCGGGAAGCCCCGCTGAAAGAAAAAGTGTTCAAAATGGTGGAAGCCGCCCGCTATATTGGCTGCGAACGGCTTTGGGTAGATGATTTCTGGTTTGATGCGAAGGGTAATTACAATCCCATTTTTGGCGATGATTTTAAAGATCTTAATAGCTATCTTAAAGCCAACAGTTTACTGTTCCGTCTCTGGATGCCGCCATGGCACGCAGACCGGCTTTCACAGGTGTGGCTGGACCATCCTGACTGGATGCTGGACTTCCACGGCAATTGGTATAACTGGACCATAGATATGTCAAAGGAAGAAGCGTATCAATGGATATTGAACATGCTGAATAACAAGCAGAAACAATTTGGCGTTTATGACCTTCGGGTAGACGGTGACCCGGTTATGATGTGGAATGATGGAAGCTGGGATACCCAGGAGCAGGGAAGCTGGAATGGCAGTTTCAAGCAGAGTGAAAATTTCTACCGTCTTTACAAGGAATTTAAAGATGCAAACCCCGATGCCGGTATTGATGGTTGTTCTTCAGGTGGCCATACGCTGACTATTGAATCTGTACGCTATGTAGATCAGCAGCAAATCACGGACGGCCATTGTGAGCACATGGGAGGTTATTGGACTACGATGATAATGCCCATAGATAAACATCAGGGCATGCCTATGGGAGGGCATAGACGGCGCAATTGGCACGAATACGATTTGGGACTCGCAAATTTCTTTTCCGCGCCGGGGGAATCAATGCAAAACCCCGAAAAGGGCTGGAGTGATGAAGCCCTTGAAGGGCACCGGAAAGAAATGGAATTGTTTTATTGGCTGCGAGCCCAGGGAATTTATGGACGCTATGTAAAAGTTTACAGGCCAACGCTTACCTATGGCGATCCTACCTTTATTCTTCAGCGGATGACAAAAGATCAGCGCAAGGGCATGGTAATGATTAGCGGCCATCATCTCAACCCGATATTGGGCAAGTACGCGGATATTTTTCCAAAAGGTTTGCTTCCCCATGTTGAATACCTAGTCGAATCATTGCGCGGCGGTATCGGCGAGACTGCCAAGAACGGCCGCGAGTGGATGGAACAGGGGATTCATCTCGATAACGTTTTGCCTGGGGAAATACTCTTTTTGAACCTGTATGGACGTCCTGGGCAGGGGACTGATACCCAGCCGCCGACGGCGCCATCGGATGCAAAAGCAGGGAAAGCCCATTGGCTCGGGCTCGATGGAATTGGCGTTCAATGGGGCCATGCAACGGACAACGTGATGGTCAGCTATTATGAGATCATAAAAAACGGGAAACCCTGTACAAAAGTATCGACAGGTTGTTACTATTTCGATACGGCAGGTGTTATCGGAGATTCTTATCAAATTTATGCGGTTGATGGGGATGGTAACAAGTCTGCTTCGGTGACGGCAATAGTGGAAAATTAATGATGCAGGTGTTAAAAATCACACAACTGGCTGAAAACTTATGGGCGTTGGACGAAATTAGTAAGACCAATATGTTCGTGATAAAAGGCAGTAAATATGTACTGCTCGTTGATACGGGATTCGGATTATCCGATCTTAAGGAGGTTGTGAAGGGATTGTGTGGGGATATGCCGGTTAAAGTTATTAATACCCATGCGCATCTTGACCATGATTCTGGTAATAACCAGTTTGATACGGTCATGGTGGGATGGCATGACGAACTGGCTGCACTCTGGCCGCTATCCGAGGCGGAAAAGCTTCGCTGTATAACCGGATTCTTTGGACCAATGCTGAAAGATGGCTATGATCTGAATCAGTGGAATCCAGGTCCGGCAAAACATATTGAGCCGGTGAGCGCTGAAGATAGAATTGATCTGGGCGATATGTGCCTGGAGGTCATAGAAACACCTGGCCATACGTGTGGCAGCATTTCCCTCTTTGAGCCTAATTTAGGGTGGCTGTTCACCGGCGATATGATACTCACCTGGGAAGTTTGGGGGCAACTTACACGCGGCGCCTTTGGTTCGTCTTCCTGCCTGCGATATTATTCACGCTCGCTGAATTTTTTAGAATCCCTTTTGCCAAAGGTAAAAGATGTTTTCCCTGCCCATGGGAAGGATATCGATAACCCCCCCGGTTACACCCATTACCGGATGCCGCCTGATATTTTGCGCATTTATGCTCAAGGTACGCGGGATATTGTTAATGGGAAAGTCAAAGGGGAACCCTATGATTCCATGGGAGGTTTTGGCCGGTGTGTATACTTTGAAGTCGGCGGGATGGCTTACAATCCCGATAGGATATAAATCCAAGGATTTTTATTAAGAATTTTGTCTTGCATCAATCCCTTTCCTTTGGCTATCATGAATAACAATTGGAGGATACTATGCGGCCTGTACAAGTAAGTGTAGAGAAAATGATCATTCCCACATACGAATGGAACGATTACGAAGAATTGCCTATGTTCGCATTTAACCGCTTGCACCAGGGTACTACGGGTAATCCATTCCCGCATCGGATTATTAACAAAGTTAAGCGGGACCATAAAATTGAAAAAAACTATGAGGCTGTCCATATTGAAAACGAATATCTTGATATAATCCTGCTGCCGGAATTAGGGGGCAGGATTTTTTCAGCAAAGGACAAAACCAATGGTTACGACTTCCTCTACCGCCACCATGTGATAAAGCCGGCACTTATAGGCATTTATGGCCTCTGGATATCAGGGGGTATGGAGTTCAACTGGGCGCGTCATCACAGGCCGGCAACGTTTATGCAGAGTGATTTTGCTGTTGAACATCTTGATGATGGAAGTATAGTTGTATGGATGAGTGAACACGATCCTCTATTCAGGATGAAAGGTATGGTGGGGATTGCCGTTCACCCGGGCAAGGCATTTTTTGAAACAAGAATGAAGATTTATAATAGAACAAGCATGCCCCATGCGTTCCACTGGTGGGAAAATGCCGGTGTCCCTGTAAACGATCAATACCAAGTTTTTTTTCCGCCCGATGTGACATACGTCAATTTCCATTACCGAAAGGCAACAGGGGCGTATCCCATTATGGACGAGTACTTCTCAAATGAGGATAATCGCGGCGGTGTTGATGTACGTTTTTACAAGAACAGCCCAATGGCGTCATCGTACTTCTGTGGTGTGTCAAAATATGATTTTTTTGGCGGCTATGACCATGGCAGGAACTCCGGGGTAATTCATTTCGCAAGTCACTATACTTCGCCTGGGAAAAAGATGTTTACCTGGGGCACAACGAATCAGGCGAAAGCCTGGGAAGATGCTCTTACAGACAGTGATGGCCCATATATTGAGTTGATGGCATCAAGCTATGGTGATAACCAGCCCGATTTTTCTTGGATAGAACCGTTTGAAACCAAAGAGTTTAGCCAGACATGGTATCCATACAAAGAACTTGGCGAGGTTCAGGCCGCTACAGACAGGGTTGCGCTTAGTTATCGTGTCAACGGTAACACGATGAAAGTAAATCTTTACGCTACGGAAAATTTGCCCGGTACGACTCTCGATATAAAAGACCCTGGCGGATTCAAAGTGAGTAAGAAGATCTCTCTTGAGGCAGCAAAGCCGTTCTCTCTGGATTTTTCGGGGGTAAGTGGAAGAGATGGGCTCTGCTTCCGCCTGCTGACCGAAGCCGGAGACATGATCCTTGATTACACGGTAGAGACTCCCGAAGCTTATATACCTGAGCCCATTAGCGATATCCCTCGTCCCGATGAAATAAAAAGCGCCGAGGACCTTTGTTCGGCGGGGAATCATATCGATCAGTACTACGATCCGGAAATTGAGCCTTCCGCCTACTGGATTAAAGGCCTTGAATTCGACCCCCGGCATTATGGCTGTCTCTTGGGACTTGGCCGCTATGAACTTACCCGCCTCAATTACCAGGAAGCGGAGGAATACCTCCGCAGGGCTATAGAAAGTATTATGCGGTATAATGGCAATCCCCGCGATGGTGAGGCCTTGTACCTTCTTGGGTATTTGCTTGCGCGGAAGGGTGCGTATGACGAAGCTCTTGAGATCCTCCACAAGTGTCTCTGGAATACCGCATGGATAATTCCATCTTCATGTATTATTGCAGCCATTTACTCAAAGTGTGGTGCATACCGAAAAGCCGAAGAAATTCTCTGTGGCCTTATCGAAACTAAAGGTAAAAACCAAAAAGCCGCAGACATGCTCATCTCGATATTCCGTAAAGAGATGAAAACTGATGATGCTAAAAATCTTGCTAAAGACCTGCTTAAGCACGATTTTCTTGACCTCTATGCCCTTAACGAACTCCGGATCCTGGGGGACTCAATTCCTGCCGATGAACGGTTCAGATACCGCCGTACGGAAACCGGAATGGATCTTGCCGGAGATTACGCCGACATGGGTCTCTATGAAGATGGTGTAAATCTCATTGAGTGGATATGCGGCAGGGAAGAGGCAGATTATAAACTTCTTTATGCTGCGGGTTTCCTCTCATCATTATTAGGGAAAGATGATGCGGCTGCTTCATGGTATGAAAAAGCCAAGAAGGCTTCGTTGGGTGCACGTTTTGCTTCGCTTCCCTTTGAAAAAGAGGTTTTAGAAGGCGTTTCACCTCCCGATGCAAGACTGTTTAACGAACTTGGTATCTTAACGTTCGGAGAACGGCGCAAAACGGACGAGGCATTAGTATTCTGGTGGAAGGCGCATCTCGCTGATCCTTCTTCATCCGGCATCATGAGAAATTTAGCCGTTGGGCTTTTTGCCCAGGATAACAAGCAGCCTGAAGTTTTGGCTCTGATGGAAAAGGCGATACAAGCCAAACCCGGCGATCTTCAATTGTTGTACGAGCGTAATATTGTTGCAGACTTACAGGGTCTCTCTGCAAAAAAGAGATTAGAGATATGGAATAAAGATCAGGATAGGAATAATGGCTGGGACGGACTTATTTTGCAGGGTATTAGGCTTTATAATGAGACCGGAGGATACCACGAAGCTCTCAAGCTCTTAACCTCACATACGTTTATTCCAGCTGAAGGCGGCGAGTTCGAACTTGCCCTTGAGTATGGTTATGCCCATGAGGCTCTTGGTTATGATGCACTGAAACGAGGCGATGTAGAGGATTCTCTTAATCATTTCAGGGAAGCGTCCAATCCTCCTATCAGTATTGGTGGTGGTATGCCTCATGCGGTATGTAATTCGCCGTACAGATACGGGGAGGCCCTTGCTCTTCTCAAGCTAGGGCGGAAACAGGAAGCTGAAGAAGTATTCTTGTGGATACTGAGCTTTCCTGTCAATTATTTTACTAAAAGTATGCTGCCTTCATCACTTTATTACCGTGCCATGGCCTTAATCGGTTTGCGCCGTGAACGAGAAGGGACCGACTTGCTTGAGTCGCTTAAGGTGAACGAGGAAAAAATCCTTGCACAAAAGGAATATGGCTGGTCCTCCACAACCTCGGCTTATAACTCATTTATCCGTGATCCATCGGTAAATAAGTTGATACATCACCTTGTTTTATATGCTAGGGTTCTGTCCGGTCTTGGCCTTAAGGAACAGGCTTCCCGTGCGCTTGACAGGGTGTTCAAACTCGATCCATCAAACAAGGAGGCGGGCTTGTTGAAAGGGATTTTGTATTGGAAATAACGGTCCGCTAAAACTCCACCCAGACCGCACCCTTTTGGGAGCTTTCCACGCATTTGCCGGTAAATTTAACCCCGTCTATGCCCATGGAGAGATCCGGGAAGTCCAGGTCGTCCTTGGTCAGGGCTTCGCCTTTTTTTTGCTTGATAAGGGCGCCGATGTAGGTGCGGTAAATATTGGCCAGGGCCTCAAAGTAGCCTTCCGGGTGGCCGGAGGGGAGCCGGGAATAGGACTGGGCCTGGGGATAGAAGGGGTCCTTGGCCCGCGACAGGGTGACATTGGGCTGGCCGAAGCGGGAGAGCCAGAGGTAATTGCAGTCCTCCTCGTTCCAGTCCAGGGAGCCCTTGGTTCCAAAGATGCGGATCCGCAGGCCGTTGTCGTAACCGGAGGCGACCTGACTGGTCCAGTACACACCCCTGGCGCCCCCTTCGTAGTTGAGCATGATGGTGGCGTTGGTCTCCAAAACCCGGTCTTCCCCGATTCTGTCCAGCCGGGCGCAGAGGGATTTGATCCGCAGGCCGGTGATGTAGGAAACCAAACTTTCAATGTGGGTACCCAGGTCTCCCACGCTGTTGGATTTTCCCGTCAGCGCCGGGTCGGTCCGGGTGATGGCCTGCTTGCTCCCCTGCTTTTCCGCCGGGGGGAGGAGCCATTCCTGGGGATATTCGCCGTTGACAAAGAGGATGTCCCCAATTTCACCCCTCCGCACCAGTTCACGGGCATGCTTAACGGTGACGTTCCCCGTGTAGGTATAGGTTATGGCGCAGAGCAGGTCCTTTTTCTTTGCCAGCTCCGCCAATTCCAGGGCCTCTTCCTCCTCCACGGTAAAGGGCTTTTCGCAGACCACGGGGATACCCGCCTTTAAAAAGGCCTTAACCGCCGCATAATGGGAGGTATTGGGGGAAACCACCACGGCAAAATCGATCTTGTCGGGACGTTTTGCCTCCGCTTCCGCCATTTCCTCAAAGCCGGCGTAAAGCCTGTCCTGGGCTACCCCCTGGGCCGCGCCGGTTACCAGGGTTCCCTCGGGGGAGCGGGAAAAACAGCCCGCGGCCAGTTCCCCAAGCCCCTCGGACCTGATGGATCGCCGGTGAATGTCGCCGATAAAAGACCCCGGCCCCCCGCCGACCATACCGTACTTGAGTTTTCCCGCGGGCGCATATTCCGAACTAGCTTCGATCATGGTGTGCTCCTTGACTGTCGGCTGTCATTCTAAAACGGTAAAGTTCTTCTGCGCAAGGCCGATACATGAAACAGGGAGGGTAATACCCCCTAAAAATACGGGCGGTGCGCAGCGGTTTAATCCGAACGTCCAGGCGCACCGCCTTTTTTTGCTGTAAGCGGCAATCCGGCGGGGGAAGTCTCCCCCCTCGCTTCAAAGCCTACGGCTTTTTCGCTGCCCCCCTCTGCGGGGGGCCAAGCTAAAGCACCGGACAAAAGCATCAGACCGGCGGCCCCCCGCAACGCCCCCCTTCCC
>JAISQR010000541.1 GCA_031274035.1 Treponema sp.
ACATTCAGGACGGAAAAAGGCAAAGAGACGGTACAAACGGACCGGTATTACCTCTCAAGCGGGGATTTTTCCGCGGATGAGTTCTTGAAATACATCCGCGGGCACTGGTCGATAGAAAATCAACTGCATTGGATGCTGGACATTACGTTTCGGGAAGACGAGTGCCGGGTGAGGACCGAATGGGATTTGGCAACCTTGGCGTATAACATGAAGAGATTATTTTCGCTGGGGGGACAGGTCCGGGAACGGGCATAATGGGCCCATTCCCGCCTGATATGGGGGAGCAATTTGGCCTGCCCCTTGAAACTTCTACCGTTTCTTTACCAAAGTCCCGCAGCTCCCTCGTACTCCAACAAGTCTAAATTTTCGGGCATCCTGGGTGGTAAACTGCCCGTGAACGGTATCCTTGCGTTTGTTCCGGCTGACCGCCCATGCCTTAACTTGAGATGTCATTTCCTCCATCGTGGGAATCCTCCGGGATAAGCATTGCCGGCTCATGACCCCAATCTCTATTTCCGCCATGTTAAGCCAGGAGGCATGCTTGGGCGTGTGATGGATTTCAAACCGTTCCGCCAGACGCCTCGCCTCTGCCCGGGGAAAGGCCGTGTACAGGGATGCCAAGGAATGGGTGTTCTCGAACCGGAGGTTCGCGTTATCCATTACCAGAATGATTTTTTCAGCATGCGGATACAGCCTATCCGACAGATAGCTCAAGCATCCGGCGAAATCGACCTTGGTTTGGGTTACCATAACCTGCCGTTGTGCGGCCAGAGGCTCAAAGAGCATAAACAAATCGGCTGCCCCGTTACGGACATATTCATAGTCATATACCGCCGCCTGACCCGGTTGGGGAGGGAACGGGGAAGTTATCTCACCGATAAGCTGCCGGTTGGTTTCATCCAGGCAAATGACCGGGCGGTTTTCCTGATAGGGAAGGGTGTATACCGAAAGCACATCTTCCATGCGCTCTACAAACTCGTCCGAAGGCTTGGGAATGCACCATTGCTCCCGCCGCCGCAGCTTAATTTCGTTTTTCTTTAACCGATTTCCTATGGCAGCGGCGGAAATATTGTCCAGAATGCCCAGTTCGACTACTTTGCCGGCCAGTAATTGCAAGGTACAGCGGCTCCGCCCTTCCGGGGCGCCGTCTATCTTGATGACCGGGGGAACAACCGTTTTTTCCGTTCCAGGGCGGTTTCCAGCCCTTCCTCGACAAACTGTTTCCGCAACAGGCCCACGGCCCGCTCGCAGGCGCCGTAAGCGGCGGCTATTCTCTTGTCGGTCCATTCGGCGTTTTCCGGTATTTCGTCCAGGGCCAACAGTATCTGGGCGTGTCGTATCCGGCACCCGGCAGTCTTTCCGTTCCCCGCCCGTAAGGGTAACGTGATATTTTACATTTGGCTTTGTCATAGAATCCCTCCCGCGTTACAGTATAGGGAGATTCTCTACCTGTTCAAGTAATTTTAGACTTGTTGAAGTACTAGAAGTTTGTGGGGCTTTGCCCAAAAATCGTATAAATTTGTAATTTATTGCAAATTTATACCTTACAAACTCCGAATACTCGAAGAGTACAGCATGCCCATTGATCGGGATTTTTTGCATGAATATGCAAAAAATCCACAAGTGCAATCGGACACTTCGTGTCCGCGGCTGCTAGGGATTTTCGTAAATCTTGTAGAGAAACCGCCTTATTTTCTGCTGGGCGTTCTTTTCAAAGGGTTCCCTGCGGATTGTAAAGTCCACGATCTTCTTGTAACCTACAAGGGTACGGTTAACATCTTCGATAGTTGCCTTTATCTTTTCGCGAAGGAATTCATCGGTAAGGTCCTGGTTAGGGTAGAGCACAGCCAGAGCTTCCAGATTGGGAAACACAACCGCAAATATCTGTTCGCCGCCGAATTCCCTTTCCTTGCGGCCGACTATAAGTATCTCCGAGACAACCTGCGATCCTTCAAAATGCGCTTCTATCTCTTCCGGGTAGATATTCTTACCTCCGGAGCTAACAATAAGATTCTTTTTCCTTCCGTTAATGTAGATAAAACCATTACTGTCGATATAGCCCAGATCGCCTGTTTTAAGGTAGCTGTCTTCGGTGAACATCTCCGCGGTAGCTTCGGGGTTCTCATAGTAACCCAGCATGATGGAGGGGGATTTAACAGCGATTTCGCCTATGCCCTCCTCGTTGGCATCAATAATCTTTACATCCGTATACTTTACCGGCAGACCGACGGATTTATTCCGCTTGTGCCAGGGTGTGTTGACGCTGATAAGGGGACTGTTCTCGCTCATGCCATAACCGTGGACAATATTGAACCCCAAGGAATCGAAGAAGTTTGCTGTTCTAATATTTAAAGGACCGCCGCCCGCGACCATTATGCGTATTGAACCAAGGCCAGCCTTCTTGCGGATAAACCGGAACAAACATTGACCGAACCGGTAGTTACCTGTATTTGCCAGGGCGAGGGACAGACACCGCAGGAGGTTTAGGGGCAGGCGGAGTATACCCGGCAGCTTGTTGTAGCCTTTTTCTATGGCTGCCATTACCTTGTCGTAGAGCAGGGGGACGGCAATGAGGAAAGTTCCCCCGCCATCGCGTATATCATCAACCACGACTTTGCCGACCAGCTTCTCTACGATAATGACTGAGGCCCCGGCCATTAAGGGTGAAATAAAAGAACAGGTTGTGGGGTAGGTATGATGAAGGGGCAGCACATTGATGAACACATCCGAAGGATAGGCTCGCAGGGATCTTATTGCCGCATTTGAATTGAGGATGATACCCCGATGGCTCAGGGTAACCCCCTTTGCAAAACCAGTAGTACCGGAGGTGAATACAATAGAAACGGGATCAGCTTCGGCAATATCTTCAACCTTGGGTAGAGCCTGTAAATCCGCCCATATCCCAAAGGAACTGTAGGAACCATTGCCGTCCTTCCCCAGACAAACCTGGATATTGACGATCACACCCCGCGAAGGAAGGGAATTCGTAAATTCTTGTTTGCGTACCGCAAAGAAAAACGCCTTGGCCTTTATCATTTTAAGGATATTAATACATTCGTCCTCGGAGGCTAGATAATCTATAGGAACAATCACAAGGCCGGCAATTGCGGCGCCCATCCAAACAGCCATCCACTCGGGACGGTTATCCGCCCATAATGCAACACGGTCCCCTTTTTTAAGGCCGGCAGCAAGGAGTCCACGCGCCATACGCCGACATTCGGAAGCAAATTTCTTAAAGGACCAGATGGTGAAATCACTTTGTCCGCCGCTCCGATAGAGAATAGCATTTTTATCCCCAAACTGGGATTCAAGACCTGTAAGCCAAGCCGCAAAGTTAGGATAGGGAACATCAGGCCAGTCGGCAATATAATCATTAAACTGTAACATGGTTCTATAATACACAAATATATCGATTTTGTCGAGAAAATAATGAAGAGTATTTACCGGGACTGGAAATTTTGGAAAAGGCCCCCCTCCTAAATACATATAAAGGGCTTACCTGGCGGCCTGTGAGGTATGAAACAGAGGAGCGGCTTTTATTCCCGCTTCCAACATAGCCCTGGCACGTTCAAAGCCTAAATGGGGGATGTATAGACCGGCATAGGATTGTCTACAATATCCTTTTCAAGCACAGGGCAACAGCACTTACTTTTTCATGACAAGATACCCTCAAGGAATCCAGGAGGAGGGAAACAATGGAACTATCAGAAGAAGCGGTAAGGCGGATGAAGGAAGAACTGGGATGGATAGGGGATCCGAGGAGGCAATAGGGGTATCTGCGGCACAAGCTGATAGACCTGTTGGTCATCGGGTTATGCTCGATAACGCCCCGGGGGGAAGGGTTTGATGAAATGGAGGGACGGGACCGGGAGGAGTGGTTTCGGCAGTTTCTGGAACTACCGCACGGCATACCGTACCAGGACACGTTCCGCAGGATATTTGAACGGGTGAATCCGGCGGAGGTGGTGATCCAGAAAGCATGCCGGGTATCAAAAATAAAGCCGTAATTGATGTAAAAGAAGACCATCTCAAATGCCTTCCAGTGGTTACGCAGCTTCTTTGAGAAACAGCAGGTACGGCGGAACGCACTCCTTAACCGGCGCCGCAGCCGGCACTCGTCTTCCCGATACGGAATGTCCAGCATCCAATGTAACTGGTTTTCTATCGACCAATGTCCGCGGATGTATTTCAAGAACTCATCCGCGGAAAAATCCCCGCTTGAGATGTAATACCGGTCCGTTTGTACCGTCTCTTTGCCTTTTTCCGTCCTGAATGTCCGGTATTGCACGATGGTCTTTACATCCTGCCACGCATCCCGCTTCTCCAACCATTCAAGCCCCGTTACCGTCTCCCATATGTCTTCGGGCATCTCCTCTATCTCCCCCTGCTCCATCCCCTCAAAGTAGTCTTTGATGTTCTCATACAGCGTCTTCTGATTCTCTTTCACGGCAAGTATATAGTCCGCTTTCTTTTCCCGTATCTTCTTTGCTATCTCCGTCTGGCAACTCACCGCGTCCGCAGTTACTACATCCCCTTTCACATCCAGAATGTCCAGCAGTTTCGGCGCCGCTTTTATCTCATTGCCCGCGGAAACATCGTTTCCAATTCTTCGGTTGTCAACTGCCCAAGCGTCAACCCATGCTCCCCTATCCATGCGCTTACCGCATGAATGCCGCTCCCCCGTATCGTTGCGGATACTTCGTATTCGACCCGTCTATGTTTACCCTGCGGGCCGCCGCTCCGGCATCTTTCTCCCGGATTTTTATGTCAACAAGCCAGTTTTCCAACCCTTCCTGCAATTGCCTCGGATCCAAACATTGTAACACCCGCCGAAACGCCGATTCATCCGGTATCCCGTGCGGCAATTCCAGAAAATCTTTGAAGAAATCAACAACCCCGCCCTGAAGCTCCCCCGCGAACCAGTGAGCGGGCTCTGGGTATGTACCCTTCGCATGAGGCTAACAAGTTCCTCCTTGAAACCTACCTGCCAAAAATGAACGCCAGGTTTGGCCGTCCCGCCCTCAGCAATGAAGATGCCTAGCAGCCTGTGGGACTTTGGTGAATTTTTGCATATTCATGCAAAAATTCAGATTAATGCGGCTCCTTTGAAAGTTTGCAAATTTATACGATTTTGGGGCAAAGCCCCACAAACTCCTAGAACCTACGGTTCTCTGTATCCCCGGAAGGCTTCAACCTGGATGACATGCTCTGCATGGAAGAGCTGCGGAAAGTAAGCAATGACTATATCATTCGTTTTAAAGTCCGCCTGTTTCAGATTTTACCGGAAGCCAAAGTAAAGCCGAGACCGGGGGACACCGTAATTGTAAGGACAAAGCTTGATAACTCCATAGTTATTATCTGGAAAGACAGGCCGCTCCAGGTCAAGGAAGTAAAAACCATGTTTGAAGAATAGAAGTAAGACTAATAGAAATGTCCTATCCAACCTGACATTTCTATTGTTCTCAAGTATAGGACATTTCTATTGTTCTCCGACAAACCCTGATGCGGGGAGTGTTAAAAATCAGTGAAAATGTCCTATAGAGCGTTCAATAGAAATGTCCTATCTGATAAATTTAGTCAGGAGGATAAAATTGGGTAAAAAAAAGCAAAGAGCAGTAAAAGCCTACGGG
>JAISQR010000555.1 GCA_031274035.1 Treponema sp.
CCCAAGAAGAATAACCACAGACCACACTGACCGCACGGACGGATAGAGAGAACAACGATAAAATAGCGTTTTTATCTATCTTTTCTCTATTTTTCTCACAAACAGATGAAGAATTCAGGTGTAAATTCTGAATATCGAAGCAAAAGTCCGTGTTTTCCGTGAGGTCAGCGGACCGAATTTACATTCCGCGGCTTCAATTAAAAAATAGGCATGGTACAATTCTAAGTTCCTTGTTTCTGTGTCATCTTGACACAGTATTTTAATCTTTTTATAAAAAAGGGTCATTATGGTACTTAATAAAGTTATCTTCTTTGGAGAATTTTTTTTTGATGTTTATAGACGGGTATTATTTTTGTAATTCCTTATATTATAATGAATTAGTAATATTTAACATCTCGCGCTAAATTTGTAAATTATTCTTATTGTGGCACGATATTTGCTAGATAATAGATGTAAGAATATTGAGGAGGTAACAATTGGCAAGCGTTAAAACGAAGAAGCTGAATGAGACTACCAAAGATTATTGCAGTGATGAGAACATTCTTTCCCTCTACTTAAAAGAGATTAACCGCATTCCTCTGCTTAGTAAGGAAGAAGAAGATAAAACGGCGCGGGCGGCGGCTAACGGTAGTAAAGCCGCCCGTGATAAACTGGTGAGCGCAAATTTGCGTTTTGTAGTCAATGTAGCTAAAAGATATCAGGGACAGGGACTTCCTCTTCAGGATCTGATCAGTGAAGGCAATATCGGTCTTTTGAACGCGATTCAAAGGTACGATGTAGATAAAGGATACCATTTTATTTCTTATGCTGTGTGGTGGATACGCCAGGCCATACTCAAGGCTATCTGCGAGAAGTCCAGGATGATCCATCTGCCGCTTAACCGCGCCAATGAGCTGGTTCAGATAGAAAAAGCCCTGAAAATGGTGGACGGCCGCAGCATCAACGCGGAGTTGAGCGAGATAGCCAGGCTGCTGAACATGGACGTATCCCATGTATCAGACCTTATCAATATAAGCCGCGAGCTTCTATCCTTGGAAAACCCTATTTATTCGGATAAAGATTCCAGCGTTATGGGGGAATTTATCGAAGATGATAACTACAAGACCCCGGATCAATATGCCCTTGAATCGGCTCTTCGAAATGATATAGATGCCGTTCTGAATACCCTTAATAAAAAGGAAGCGGATATCATTAGATACCGCTATGGTCTTCACAATAATGTACCTATGTCGCTTAAAGAGATAGGCGACCGTTTTAATCTGACAAAGGAGCGGATAAGGCAGATTGAAAAGAAAGCCCTCAAGCGGTTGCAGCATCCCAGCCGTCAGAGGTGTCTTCAATGTTATGTAGCCTAGCAGCCTGTTGCACTTGTGGATTTTTTGCATATTTATGCAAAAAATCCCGATCAACGGGCATGCTTTCGGAGTTTGTAAGGTATAAATATTCATGTTTATGAATATTTATACCATTTTGTGCGCGAAGCGCAACAAACTCCTAGCAGCCGCGGACACAAAGTGTCCGATGGGACTTTGGTGAATTTTTGCTCAGTGTGCCTTTGGCACACCTTCATGCAAAAATTCCAATTAACGGGGCTCCGCGAACCTTTGGTTCGATGGGAGTTTGCAAGGTATAAATTTGCAATAAATTGCAAATTTATACGATTTTTGGGCAAAGCCCCACAAACTCCTAGCAGCCTGCTGTGATTGAATCTTCACTTGAATACCCTATCGGCTTTGAGCGGCCTTTTATTCCTGCCGCCGTGATTTTTGACATGGACGGCCTTATGCTGGATACCGAAAAGCCTATGATTGATTCCTGGATACAAGCGGCGGAAAAGCTGGGGCGGCGCTTAGAGAGGAAAATCATCTTGGATACAATCGGAAAAGACGAGGCCGCTACCCGCGCTATTTTTGTCAATGCCTACGGCAAGGATTTTCCCTACCGGATGGTACGGGAGGAAGCGGTCCGCAGTATAATTCAAAAGGCCGAAAGTGAAGGCATCCCGCACCGTCCGGGACTCCTCGTACTGCTCGATTGCCTGAAACGACGGAATATCCCCATGGCCGTAGCCACCTCGACAGACCGGAAGATTGCCCTTTGGAAGCTGGAGAAGGCGGGCGTCAGGGAGCGTTTTGCCGTATTGGTCTGCGGGGACGAAGTCGGACGGGGAAAGCCCGCGCCTGATATATTCCTGCTTGCGGCGGAACGTCTTGAAAAACAGCCTGCTTCCTGTATAGGCTTTGAAGATTCCCCCGCGGGGCTTGCCGGCCTCCGCGCGGCGGGGATACCTTCAGTGTTTGTCAAGGATATACTGGAACCGCCCCCGGAGATACTTGCGGGGGTCTGGCGCAGGTATGATAATCTTGCGGAAGCATGTGAGTTGTTTGAGGCGCGGTAAACTGCCGGGGCGGGGAAAGCCGATACTAATTTTTACAGGTTATTGAATGAACTACCCCGCCCTAAAGCTCGCATACATAGAATCGAAGTTCCGCATTTAGATCATGATTCTAAACAACCCGTTATCCTCTGTTCTTTCCGCATTATTCGTAGGTAGCCACCGATTCCTCTCCCCTAAGCACCCGGAGAACGCCGCCCATCAGGGCAAGGAGTTCGTCCTCTCCGGGGAATACATGGACCGGCGCAAGTTTATCCACGCGCTGTTTTATGGCTCCGGTAAAGCGGATAGAATAGGCAAGGCCGCCGGTAAGAATGATGGCATCCACAAGGCCCTCCAGAACCGCAGCCATTGCGCCGATTTCCTTTGATACCTGGTAGGCCATAGAGTCCAGAACCAGAGCGGCAAATTCATCCCCATCGTTTATCATCTTCTGCACAATCCTAAGATCCTTGGTGCCCAAATATGCCAACATTCCGCCGCGCTTCGTTACCTTATCAATCATTTCTTGTTCAGTATACTCACCGGAAAAGCACATATTGATAAGCGGTATAGCGGGAATGCCGCCGGTACGCTCGGGGGTAAAGGGGCCTTCGCCGGAGATAGCATCGTTTACGTCTATTACCCTGCCGTAACGGTGGGCCCCGACGGTGATCCCTCCTCCAAGGTGGACTACAATATACCGGGCGTTTTCGTAGGACATGCCCATTTCCGCAGCCAGCCTGCGGGCTATGGCCTTTTGATTTAAGGCATGGAATACGCTGGAACGCTCGACGCCGGGCATCCCCGTGAGCTTTGCGTTGCGGTCCATCTCGTCTACTACCACCGGATCAACCACATAAGCCGAGATTCCAAGACTGCCGGCAATTTCAGCGGCTATTATTGCACCCAAGGCGGAAGCGTGGATTGCGGCAGTGGCGGATTGAAGGTCATCCAACATCCGTTGGTTGATAAGATAGGTTCCGCTTTCAATTGGTTTTAAGAGACCTCCCCGCCCGGCAATGGCGTCAATGGATTCCAGCGGTATCCCTGCCGCGTCAAGACAGTTCATAATGCAGTCCCGGCGCATTTCCTTTTGTTTCAGTACCGAGCCGCAGCCTGCCAGGAGTTCTTCATCATGGCGGATCACATGCTCCAGCAGGACTTTTTCATTATCGTAGACAGCGAATTTGGTAGAGGTAGAGCCGGGATTGACCGCCAGAATACGGAAACAACCGGCCTGCTTGGGCGGCGCCTTGCCCAGAGGACGCTCTTCCACCGCGGTAAGGGCGGCGTCCTTGGAACGGCTGCGTACCAGCTTCCTTCCCTCCGCGTCGAACATTTCAATACTGATAACACAGTCAAGGTTTAGAAGCCTATCCATAACCTGAGCCAGCTTGGTATGAGCGCCCTCAATATCAATTTCCATCTTTGAGGCGCCCTTAAAGTCCTGTTGAGAATCGCTATCCTCCATCTCGTCCACCAACAACCGCTTGATATTCCAGCCCTCATGCCGTATATGCCCCGCAACCCGCCCCAGTACGCCGGGCTTATTCAGTACGACAAGCGCCACCCTCTCAATAGTCCGTATTTCCATATTAACTATAGTTACCTTTTTTTGATTTTCTTGTATAGTAGGGGAATGAAACCAATAGCAGCGATGACAAAGGATGAAGCGTGCGCGCTGCGTTTTGTCCTTATGGATATAGACGATACCCTAACGCAGAGCGGGAAGCTCCTTGCATCTTCCTACACGGCGCTGTGGCAGCTTAGGGAAGCCGGATTGAAGGTGATCCCCGTTACCGGCAGGTCAGCCGGTTGGTGCGACCTTATTGCACGTGAGTGGCCGGTTGACGGGGTGGTAGGGGAGAACGGCGCGCTTGTTTTCTGGGAGGAAAGTAATTTGCGGGGGAAGCCGGTGTTAAAGGCTGAATATCATCCCCAGGCCGTGCGGAACGATCACCCCGTTCTGGCGCGTATCAAGGCGCGGGCCATGGAGGAGGCGCCCTGTCTGCGTCCGGCCAAGGATCAATTTGCACGGCTCTTTGATCTGGCCCTGGATTTTGCCGAAGAGGATCCGGTACTGCCGCTGGAAACAGCCGAACGGGTTAAGGCAATCGCGCTTGAGGAAGGCGCCGCGGCAAAGGTTTCTTCTATTCATGTAAACGTCTGGATGGGACTTTACGACAAACTTTCGATGGCGGAACGCTTTCTTACAAGACGTTTCGGCTGGGAGAGCGGTACGGGGGATCGAGAAGTGTTCTTTGCCGGGGACTCCCCCAACGACGAGCCTATGTTCGCCCGCTTTCCGCTTGCCTGCGGTGTGGCCAATGTCCTACGCTACGGCGGCCTTATCAGGAAACTTCCGGCCTTTATCGCGTCCCGCGAATGCGGCGGCGGTTTTGCCGAAATTGCCCATACTATTCTTGAAAGGCGCAAAGAGTTCTTTCAAAATCAATTTATAGATACATGAAAAAACCATATACCGGCGGTAATTCCCCCAAAAACTTCCTTCCGGGTAGGATTGTTCTTCTGTACGAAGACCGCAATATTTTTGTTATTGAAAAACCGGCAGGGCTTCTCAGTATTGCCTCGAAAACCGAGAACCGTAAAACTGTTTACTCGTATCTCTGCGAGTATCTGCGCCGTAAGGGGGAGAAACGGCGTCCGGCAGTTGTACATAGGCTTGACCGCGATACTTCGGGCCTTATGCTCTTTGTCAAATCGGGTGAACTTAAACAGGCTTTTATGCAAAACTGGAATGAACTTGTTACGGAACGGCGTTATACGGCGGTGGTTGAGGGCGCCTTTCCTGAATCGGCAGGTCTATCGGGGCTTATTGACGCTCCGCTTGCGGAAACTAAAGACGGGCGCATCCTGGTGCGTCCGGGGGGTATGCCTGCCGTTACCCGGTGGAAGCTCGTTAAACAGAACGGCGCCTATGCAGGGCTTTCTCTGGAACTGGAAACAGGCCGCCGGAACCAGATTAGGGCGCATCTGAGTTGCCTGGGGCATCCGGTTGCCGGCGATACGAAATACGGCGCTCGTACCGATCCTTTAAACCGCCTTGCGCTTCATGCCGAAAGCCTGTCCTTCTTCATGCCGGGAAGCTCTGTCCGCATGGCCTGGAGTTCCCCTGCCCCGGAGAACTTCTGGGACCTTGTACGGTGAAGCCCATAAAAAAATATATGCAAAACGGCTGGATTTGCCGCCGCCTACTCAATTTACTACCGCCTGGCATTACGGTCAATCTTTGCCGAACTGTCCGGTTGGCGGTACTTGCCGGAAGAAAGTGAAAATATCAAACGCTCGTTATTTAAGCCGTGATGAAAGCTCCGCAAGGCTCCGTGAATAGGGCTGCCTTACTATGCCGTATTCGGTAACAATGGCGGTGATAAGACTGTTGCCGGTTACATCGAAGGCGGGATTATACACCCTGACGCCTTCCGGGGCCATAGGCTCTTTGTACCACATCTCCGTAACCTCGCCGGGGGGTCGTTCCTCGATAACTATGCTATCGCCGCTTGGTATGTTCATGTCCAGCGTGGATGTAGGGGCGCAGACGTAGAAGGGTATCTTGTAATAGTTTGCCAGTATAGCAATACCGGATGTGCCTATCTTGTTGCATGCGTCGCCATTGGCGGCCAAACGGTCGCAACCCACAAAGACGGCCTGTATCCAGCCTTTTTTCATCACGAGAGAGGCAGTATTATCGCAGATCACGGTGGTATCTATACCATCCGCCGAAAGTTCAAACGCGGAGAGCCGCGCCCCCTGCAAGAGAGGCCGGGTTTCGCCGGTAAAGACCCGGAAGTAACGGCCCTTCTCACGGCCCAGATGGAACGGCGCAAGCGCGGTTCCGTATTTTACCGTTGCAAGCTGGCCGGCATTGCAGTGGGTAAGTATGCCGTCGCCGTTCTTAATAAGGCTAAGGCCGTATTCGCCGATTTTACGGCAGGCATCCACATCCTCATTTCGGATACGGAGCGCTTCTTCCTTGAGCAGTTTCTTGAGGACAGCCGTTTTTTCGCCGCGGTGATCCAGAACAAGTTTTTCCATCCTATCCAGGGCCCAGAAGAGGTTTACCGCTGTAGGCCGTGCGGAGGCCAGCTTTTCCTTTGCTGTTTTGAATTGGGCGTAGAACTCTTCGTAATTTTCCGTTTTAAATTTATCCGCAACGATGTATATACCAAAGGCGGCAGCTACACCTATGGCCGGCGCGCCCCGTACCTTTAAAAGATAGACAGCCTCCCGTATATCTTCAAGTCCGGTAAGGGAGAGAAATTCAACTTTTCCCGGCAGTTTGGTCTGATCGATAATAACCAACGCCGGAATCGTTTCATCCAGGGCAACGGTATCGTATTGCATTACAGCTTTATTCATATATCTCCCAAAATTAGCCGCGGTCGTTAAGCCCCTTTCTTATACTACAGGGTCAGTATTGTTGACGGCGCGCAGGAAGGCTCCGGTGAAGTCCTTGCCGGTATTAAAGCGGGACCGGTTCATAATGAGGTCCTTGGCGCAGAGAATATCCACCCGTTCCGCCCACAGGCGCTTGGCGGGATCGGCAATAGAGGTAATATCCTTTACCTGGGCCATACCAACGGTACGGCGTATAAGTTCCGTGCCGAGATAGGCTGCGGTATCGGCAATGACGGCGGTAAGGTAATATTCGGAGAATCCCTCGGTTTTTGCCATCTCGTCCCGAACCTGCCGCTCAAAGGCTGAACGAAATTTTTCCTTGAATAGGTCAATGATCTCTTCGGCGGTACTGAGTATCCAGGTACAGAAATCCTCGGCGCCCGCGGCATAGCCGTTATTCCAGGCAAAAAACAGGTTTGCTATCACATTCCCTATATCATAACCCATAGGGCCGTAAAAGGCAAATTCAGGATCGAAAACACGGGTAGCGCCGGGCTTTACAAAAATAGAACCGGTGTGGAGATCGCCGTGGATCAGGGCTTGGGCATTATTCATAAAGTCGAATTTCAGTTTGGCAATTTCCAAACGCAGAGCCTTGTCCCCGTAAAGTTCCTTTTCTACAAAAGCCTCGTTGCCCCCGCTAACCTTATTGCGTTTGTTGGCGTCGTTGTAAGGCTCGGTCAGCACAAGGTCTTCGGTAATTTCGCAGAGTTCGGGGTTGATAAAACTTTTCACCAGGGCCTTTTTGGCCTTATGCTCCATGACCGCATCGGTAGTGCTGAGGAGGGTATTGACCATATAGGTGCTGATATCGCAGGCGAAGCGGGGAAATATCCTGTGTTCCATAAGGGCGTAACGCATCAGGGTAAAATCCGAAAGATCTTCCATAAGGCAGGCGCACATCACCGTATCGTACTGGTAGACCTTGGGAACGAGCCCTGGAGCATACTTATCTTGCAACAGGAGTATCTCCGATTCAATGCGGTTACGATCCGTAGATACCCGCATATCGGCGGATATACGCAGGGCTTCCCCTGCCTGCTTTACAATGATGGAAGCGCCGTCCTTCTCGTCCTTAACCCTGAATACATAGTTCAGGTTGCCGTCCCCAATTTCCCTGACGCTTAACAATGCGCCGTCTGGAAAAAAATCCGTCTTTTCCCTGACATATTCCGCCGCATCATTTTCTTTCATTAAAAAATAACGGTCAAACCGCGACATAGTTCCGCTCCTTCTATTCAGTATATCCATGTTTCCTGATTTTTCAAGAGTCAGGGGTTTACCGCCAGCGGTTTTACTTTTAGCCGCCTCCGAAAATCGATGGTTCAAACGGATGACAGTGAAGCGCCGGACAGGAAACGGAGGAGTACCAAAATAGCATCCGCAGTCCCGGCCCCTATCCCTCCTACCCACGCCGCTATCCGGCGGAAGTTCACCCATAAGCACCGTGAAATTGCCCACATCCGGTGCTTCGCAAGCCCGCGGTAGCGGCTTTTGTCCGCACGGTAGTGATAGCCCAGCTGAAAT
>JAISQR010000579.1 GCA_031274035.1 Treponema sp.
AGCATATACTGGGCATAGGTAAAAAGCTGTTTCCATTTCCCCGGGAACACCTCTTTGAGGATAGGAAGGAGGCCTGTGGCATCAGCGATATGGAGGAAGGCGCCTAAGGCGCCGCATTCCTCGATACGGTCCGGCAGGAGGGGTTTTGGAGTTTCCTCCCGCAAGGAGAAGTAACGGCTATTGGGGATGAGCATTCCGGTATTGGGGTCCAGTCTGCCGATGAGGACTTCGTCACTGGTAGGTTTACCGTGAGTGTTACGATATGCCCTGACGGTTTGATAGACATAGGCGGTAGGCGGTTTACCTTTTTTGAAGGTAATTTTGTGTGCCGGCATGGGGACCGGGGGATAGGGCAGCATAGGCATAGGTACAGTGTATACTATATTAATATAGTATACAAGAGCTAATCTCCCCAAAAGGGATAATTGCAAAACAGGGGTATGTCCGGGTGTTTTCCGGGGAGATAGAGGACAAAATGACTGCTAAAAGGCCCTATTGGGGAGACAATGCCTGTATTATTGGTTGTTGACAGGTTTGTATACTATATTTTGGAGGAATTTAGGATACATAGTAGGTAAAGAGATCCTTCATAATATCAAGCCGCGAGTCCGTATCGTTACAGGTATCTACGTTCATAAGAACTTCGTGTTCGGTACGCATGCCTACCAGTACCACATCCACCAGCGGATTTGAAAACACAAACTGGATAAGGTCGCGGGTATAGTCCCGCTTATTATCAGGATCAATTTTCTTCATCCACCGGGCGAACATACCCGAAGCCGCCGCCCTCATGGTAACAATACCCATCTTTTTCTTCTCCGCTTCAAACATACTGCCGAAGGGCCTATTCGGATCGTAGCAGTGCTGAAAGAAGAGGTTATAACAGATCATATACATCTCAAAACGGCCGTCGGCAATAAAATCGTATACGGCCTTGTTGTTATCCTCACTGGTAAAACCTACATGCCGTACCAGCCCTTCTTCCTTAGCCTTGAGCATCTGGTCAAGAAGCCCTCCAGATTTAAGGATATTGTTTGACTGTTCTTCATTCCAGGAAGCGCCGTGGAGTTGGATAAGATCGACATAGTCCGTTTTTAGGCGTCCGAGGCTTCCCTCAATGGACCTGCGAACCGCCCTTTCATCGTTATCAAGCCTGAGTTTGGTCGCAATGAACAGGTTTTCTCTGACAGCGCCTGCCAGGGCTTCGCCATAGATCATCTCGCTCTGACCATTCCCATAGCCCGCCGCGGTATCAAAGTAGTTAACGCCCAGGTTCAGGGCCGTATGTATCGCCTTGATAACTTTTTCCCTGTCCTCCGTTCTTACCGGATCGTAATCGGCAAGATACCCTTTAAGCCCCGCAGCGGCGCCGCCGAAACCAAGACGGCTTACCGTTCTGCCGGTATTTCCCAATGTTACATACTCCAATTTAATTCCTCCTGTTATTCAAAGACAGGTAACACCACTGTCAACGAATGGGCTGATTCGGGATTCTTTGAGTTTTGGGGGATAGGTTGTACTATATCCGCCCGCAAAAAAGCTGAAAAAAGCAACTTCCATATCATAAAATTTCTAGGAGCCTGTGGACTCTTCGTGTCCGATTGCACTTGTGGATTTTTTGCTCAGTGCGCCTTTGGCACACCTTCATGCAAAAAATCCCGATCAATGGGCATGCTTTCGGAATTTGCAGGGTATAAATATTCATGTTTATGAATATTTATACCATTTTATGCGCGAAGCGCAACAAACTCCTAGCAGCCGCGGACTCTTCGTGTCCGATGGGACTTTGGTGAATTTTTGCATGTTTATGCAAAAATTCCGATTAACGGGGCTCCGCGAACCGCGAACCGCGAACCTTTGGTTCGATGGTTCGATGGTTGGATGGTTCGAAGGGAGTTTGCAAGGTCAAAGTCCTTACAGTCCATATCCCGGATAGTCATGTAAATACACCGCAATTATGTTTTTTAAGCCGGCTATTATCCATGTTATCCCTCCTTATCCTTTTATAACCCCTGCCAGAGGTATATGAGGGCGTTAAAATTTGAATTAAGCTGCTGTCCTTACCAGGCGGGTTTAAAGAAGAGCTGTTCCCCGTCAAAAAAGACGGTAAGGCTCATTTCCGGGGTGAAACCTGACGTATCAACTTGTATCTCCTTAAAACTAAGGGAAATGTCTATCATGCCGGATAGAGCCTCCTGCGAAAGAAGGGAATACCATTTCCTGAACAGGCTGCCTGTCAATCTCTTTTCGGTAAATACCGCCTCCCCGCTCTTTTGAATGAGACTCACGATACCCCGCTTCTGGGCGCCGATGAGGGGGATCGCCGGATCCATCGAGATAAGCGCAAGCTGTATTGCAAGCGGCGCGTCAGCTTCCAGCGGGCCTATATCGGCGGCCGCGGGGGAGAACCTATCCGCTCTGTTCCGGGGTTCAAAATGAATAAAAATTCCGTCTTCACCGTTATAAATTGAAACAAGACCGGAAGTTCCGCGGTCCATCGGCGGAAAACGGAGGAAGGTATAGGCCGTCCAAATTGAAAAGACGCCTCCAAGGATGATGAGCGGAAAGGCAACGGTGCGCGGAAAGCGCAGAGCCGCGGCTGAGACAACCGCAAAAATACTGGCTATAATAAGACAGGGGAAAATCTGAAATATCTCCAGGCGGGAATAAACACAGGTAAACGCAAGCGCGACAACAAACAGAGAAAAGATAAAGAACATCAGAGCGACCATCCTGTTCTTGAACCTGGTAGTGATTCTCCGCCTTAGAGCATGCAGAAGACAGCCTGCGCCCAAACCGAATAGAAGGGCGCTCAGGTAGAACATATCCCGCGAGGCGGAAAAAAACGGCGGTATATTGTCAGCACTCATAGAGTTCCGTGTATTTCTTTTCGATATAATTGAGGAAGGGCTCTACCGAAAGCTGTTCCCCGGTAATTTTAAACAGCAATTCCTGGGGGCTAAGGCGCTTACCCCAGACATAGATACGGTCTTTAAGCCAGGCATGTATCTCTTTATATGAACCATCCGCCAGCTTAGTTTCATAATCGGGAATGCCGCCGATCAGTTTTTGCTGTATCTGGAGGCCGTAAAGGTTTCCCAGGGCATAGCTGGGGAAATAGCCGAACGCGCCCATTGACCAGTGAACATCCTGCAATACGCCCTCGGCATCGGTCTCGTTCTCAATACCGATAAATTCCTTCATGCGCCTGCGCCATGCCGCGGGAAGATCCTCCGCAGCCAATTCCCCGGAGAAAAGTTCCCTTTCAAGCTCAAAGCGGAGTATGATATGCAGGGAATAGCTTACCTCATCGGCCTCGACACGGATAAGGGAAGGGCTCACCTGGTTTACGGCCCGGTAAAAGCCGTCAAGACCGATCGTGGCAAGCTGTTCCGGGAAAAACGCCTTTAAGGCCGGAAGCTGTGCGTTCCAGAAAGAGCGGCTCCTGCCGACGACATTCTCCCAGAAGCGGGACTGCGATTCGTGAACAGCCATAGACGCTCCATCGGCAAGGCAGGATCCTCCGATTTCGGAGGGAAAGCCCATTTCGTAGAAGGCATGACCCGATTCGTGTATCGTAGAAAATATGCTTGAAAGAAGATTGTTTCTACTATACCTTGTCGTGATCCGTATATCATTTACCCCCAGCGATGTAGTAAAAGGATGGGCGCTGACATCAAGCCGGCCCCGCGAAGTATCGAATCCCAATTTCTCCATAAGCGCCTGATTATAGCGGGCCTGTACATCGGGAGCAAAATCGGCCTTGAGGAAGGCGGCCTGTGTTTGCGGCTTTGAGGCTATCCTTCCAAGCAGAGCCGAAAGGCGTTCGCGCAGCGGCGTAAAGACACGGCTTATATCGGAGGCCTTCATGTCAGGCTCGTAGATATCAAGGAGCCCGTCGTAAAGCGTACCGCCGCCCCCGTTCCTCCAGCCCCAGTATTCGGCTTTTTTACGGGCCGCTTCCAGCATGTTTTTTAGGTGGGGTAAAAACGCGGCAAAGTCATTGTTGCGGCGGGCCTGTACCCAGGCTGCCTGGGAGAGACCTTCGGCGCGGGCGCAGGAGGCCACAAATTCCACAGGAAGTTTAACCGCCCGGTCGTAATTACGGCGCATCACCCTCAAGAAGTCCCGCTCAAGGGGGGGAAGGCTTTCGTCTCCGCGGGGATTGGCGGAGACCGAACCCAGTTCCTCAAGAAAGCGCCCGGTTTCAGGGGCGGTAAAACGCTCATGGGCACGGCTCTGAATAAGCGCAAGCTGCTCTGAACGCTCCCCGGCGCCGCCTGCGGGAAGGTACGTTTCCTGATCCCACTGAAGCAAGGCCGATATTTTTTCCAGATGACGGCATTCCCTGTCTATGCCGTGCAGTTTTTCCAATATTTCATTTGATTTCATTGCCACTCTCCCCTATTAATATACAACTTCCCTTGATATTTGCATAGATATTGACGGCGCTATGGGAATTCTTAATAACGATAACGTGCGGGCTTTCCTTTTCTCTGTCAAACTTACGTTAATAACTTGAAAACGGCAAGTTCTTAAGCAAAAAAGAGTATGTAGTTAGGACATGCGGGGATAGCGGAAGAAAAATTGCAGGCCTGAGTAGTTACAGGCAATTTCGGTTTACGCCGTCTTGGATTTAAAAGCTATATTTCCTTTCCGCCGGATTCCATATTCTGAATAATAGATTTCAGCTTGCTTATTTCTTCCATGCTCTTTTGGGATTCTGCCGTAAGCTGCCTCTGGAGATGGCTTTCTCTGGTAATATCTTGAAGGTTCCCCATGATGAATAATCCGCCGCCGCCCCGGTCTACCAACACAAACTTGCAATTAAGGGTTTTTTCTTCTCCTGTCTCTGGGTTGGTATAGTACATTCTCGGTATGGGGTTCATTTGTTTAAGCATATCTTCTTCCTGTATGCTGGACCGGTTAAATAGAAGCCCCAGATATTCCCTGAGATTTTTTAGGTCTTGTTCTTTTATCCGGGCCGTCAAAAGATCGGTAAACTTTTTTCCTCCCAGTTTTTTTACCTCCAGGATGGATTCCAGGGCCTTTGAATAGTGCTCTTGAATGATAAAGTCTTTGTCCATAAAAAAGAGCCCCACCTTGAGGGCGTCTTTCATGGCGGCTATGGTGTCCCGCTCTTCTTTTAGCTCCAACGAAACCGCTTCGGCCCTTTCTTTTAATTCCCTGAGATGCTGGTTTTGTTTGCTCATCCTATTCAGCAGATAGAGATAGCCGGCAAAACCCAGGATGCTGAAAACGGCGCATACGATAAACTGCCGCCACATCTGGAACCACAGCCGCCCGGCCAGGTCTTCGACCATGAAATCGCAGCCGATGACGCCTACCGCTTCGCCGGAGGAATTCAGGATGGCCGCCCACGTTGATGACAGGAAGCCATACTGAGTGGAATTGTCCAGCCTGCTCAAGGGCTTGGTTTTCGCGTCCATGACTTGCAGGACGGGTTTGAGATAGGCCGCGATGTCTTCCTCGGCGCCCAGGGGGGAAAAAAGTTCCTTGTTGTCCGGGGGCCCGCTGCCGTCGATGATGTACCGGAAAATGCTGCCTCCGGCGGGGGCCATGGTATACAGGTAGAGGCAGCCGCTTTGTTCCTTTATGTCCAGCAGGGCGAGGCGGGTTTTTTCGTAATAGGGGTCCTGGGGATCGAGGCTTTTGCTAAGGGCCTCAAAGGAATCTCCGTCGATAACGGCCGCGGCGGCATCCACGATGGGCATTCCCCTGTCGGCGCCGAGACTCACGGTGAGCCATGTGATCTGCTGAAGGGAAGTAATAATAACCATCGAATAGATGGCGGCGACAAAAAATACAAAAAAAAGGGTAAATTGTAATTTTAAAGAAATATTTTTAAGCATCTTCCCCTCTGTTTAACATCTTAAAAAACCGGAAAAACCAAAATCAGCCGTCTAAAATAATTTATTACAGCGCCTGATCAATAGGCATGCTGTGCTCTTCGAGCATTCGGAATTTACAGGGTATAATCGAACCTCCGGTTCACGGTTCGCATTCATAAATGTGAATATTGAGCCTTTCCTACAACTCGGTTAGTTTTGGGAAATCCTCTATATTATATCATTTTACGCGCGAAAGCATGCCCATTGATCGGGATTTTTTGCATGAATATGCAAAAAATCCACAAGTGCAACTGGCTGCTAGATTTTAGTTCCTGGTTTTACCCTCCTTTTCGGCTAGAAAAATTATTAGGCACCGCGGAGACTTGACTAATTCCTTATAATACAATAACATATTCACATAGTTGCACACTATGGCATACGGTTACACAAGTTGTCGCACTTAGACCTGTTATGCGCGGCGCCCGTTTTTATTATCCACCATATTTTTCTGCATATTTTGGGAAACATCCTTACAAAAATTAAGATTAAGGCATTTCGCCTGCCTGAGTAGTTATTTTTTGGATTTTATAGTATAGTGTTTATTACTATGCAAACTATAAAACTTAATCAAGCTAATCTTCATACTATTTCCGGTAAGGTTGCTGTTCCTCTCTATTCGCGGAAGGACCTTGTTCCCCGCATCTGCCATATAGGGCTGGGGCATTTTCACCGTTCCCATCAGGCGGCATACCTTGACGAGCTTTTAAGCCGGGGGCTATGCAATTCGGGTATTGCCGAGATCAACCTGGCCCCCGATCCTTACCCAGTAGATCGGATTGCCGGCGCTCAGGATTACCTCTATACGCTGGTTTCCAAAAGCGCGCGCGGCGAGGAAAGCGCCAGAGTGATCGGTTCCCTATTGTCGTATATCAATATACAGGACGTTACGGGTACTATTGACGGCTGGATTACCCGGCAATGCGATCTGATTACCGTTACAGTAACAGAAAAGGGCTATCACTATGACGCCGCTTCCGGTGATATTTCCTGGGACCACGGGCCTATCCAGCAGGATCTTGCCCATCCCCTGAAAGCGGGGGCGCCTTTTAAGCCCCAGACCCTGGCCGGTTTCCTTTCAGCGTATCTTTCTCTGCGGTATAAGACAAGGGCGCCGCTTACCATTATGTCCTGCGATAATATACCCAATAACGGTAAGGTTCTGCGCAAGTGTGTTCTTGCCTTCTGCCGGGCCTTGTACCCGGAGACTGTGTCCTGGGTGGAAGAGAGCGTCGCCTTTCCCAGCACTATGGTGGATCGTATTACCCCCGGAACCACAAGGGAAGCTATAGAGCATGTAGGGGAAGTGTACGGCATTGATGATCAGTGGACGGTCTGCTGCGAAGATTTCCGGCAGTGGGTGGTAGAAGATAATTTTTTGACGCCGGTAAGCGGCCGCGGCGGTATTTTCCCCCTGGAAAACCTCGCTGATACAGGGGTTCAGCTTACAGGCGATGTAGAACCTTACGAGTTAATGAAGATACGTCTTTTAAACGGCAGCCATTCCGCCCTTTCCTACCCCAGTTACCTTTTGGGACATAGGGATGTGGCGGAGGCGGTTCTTGATCCCCTAATCGGAGAATTTGTACGCCGCCGTTACATGGAAGAGATCACCGTTACCCTCAGTCCGGTTCCCGGTATAGATCTCTCTTCCTATAAGGATACCCTGATAAGCCGCTTTTCTAATAGAAACATTGCCGATACCGTCCTGCGTCTTGCCCAGGACGGTTCCCGAAAGATTCCCAATTCTATTCTTACCCCGCTTGCGGAAGCGGTCAACCAGGGGCAGAAGCACGAGGCCGTAGTCTTTGCCCTTGCAGCCTGGGCCCGCTTCCTGGAAGGCAGGGATGAAGGGGGCGTCCCCATCCCCCTGGACGATGCGAATGGCGCCGCCGTTGCCGCAGCCGCAGGGACGGCCCAGGAAAACCCCGAACAGTTCCTCAAGGTTATAGGGCTGAACGGTATATCAGGGGAAGCATTTACAAAATTAACAGGGATGTTTGCCGCTTACCTTAAAGAAATACATGCACAGGGGATACGCGGGGCATTACAGAGGTTTATAGGATAGGGCGGAGGCGGGTTCTGCAAACCTCCCTGTTTGCCCTCTCCAGACCGTTTTTTCCGCTAAACGCCCGTCCCTCGGCTTGCGGCGGTAAAATTTTTACTTGATACCGCGACACGAGGGACTCGAACCCCCTACCTGCTGCTTAGAAGGCAGCTGCTCTATCCGGGTGAGCTAGTGTCGCAGTTAATATCCTCAATTTAAAGAAGCGTTTTCAAAATTTATAAATTGAAAATATTTTACCTTTTTAAGTATTACTTTTATATCATAAAATAAAATCTATTCCAAGGGCCTAATCGGTGTAACAGCATTTATTTTCATCTTTGAGAAACTACTTTTATGGACTCAAAGTCCATATGCGTTTACTGAGGGATCGGGGGTAAAAGACGAAACAGAGCCGGAATTCTTTTACGCTTGGAATCGGCACAGACAAGGAACAGCCGCTGTATAGCATTGAGTGAGAACAGGGACAGGGAAACAGAGACTTTATAATCACACAGGTTCGAGAGCATAATTTGTTGTTCCCTCCAAAGGCTCCAACGGGAACATTCGTTATAGGCTTGAACGGATCCTGTTGCGACCAGAGAGGGGACGCCCGCGGAAACTATGTTTCCGGGTTCGCCCTTGTTTCACAAAAGACTGCCGGATGCTCTGCGGGGAGATCGGAAAAAGGCGGGCGGAGGCAAGAGAACTGACAAAGCAAGGATGACGAGCCAAAGGCCGTTCACGAGGAATTGCCGCCTCAACCCTTCCCTGACGCCGCTTTTTCTGTATTTCGTCCGGTATCCGTTTGTTTTCCACCGCCATCCGGTTCTGTACTATCCCGAATGAGTAACGCCGGTTCTCCGAGCAATCCGCTTCCCCTCGTCAGGTTTGGGAATTTCTACCCTTCATACCGGGTTTGGCTTGTATCCTCCTTCCCGTATATCCTCCCTTAGTTCCCGGTAGTGTCCCCTTAGGTACGGTTGCAGTTCCTCCGCCTTCATCCCCGTCTACCCAAGAACCCGCTTGCGCGGGGGAGGGATCAGGACTTTGCCTCTGGACGCTCTCGCGTCCAGTCCTTTAGATTCCACCTCACGACGGACACCCTTGCCTTCGGCTTCGGACCTTCGGTCCGATTATACCGTGTGGTTTAATACCCAATTTCGTATGCTACGCTGCGGATTATGTATTTCCAGTTGTCTAAACGAACTCGTCAAGTATGACTGTTTTATCCCTTGACCCAACCTGACAATACCGCACACAGATTTCCCGTGAAAAGCCTTTTTCTCGCTCGTTTTTAGTAACTACTCAGGGGTGCGTAAGAACAGCGGTTTTACTTTTAGCCACGAAAAATACGAAATGCACAAAAAGAAAACAACCGCCAATGGCGCAAAGGATGCTCAATAAAGCGTGCAAAAGCACGTCTTTCCAATTAAGGCAGCACAGCGTAAGGCCCAATAAAAGTTGCGGCTT
>JAISQR010000580.1 GCA_031274035.1 Treponema sp.
TGCATATTCATGCAAAAATTCCGATTAATGGGGCTCCTTTGGGAGTTTGCAAGGTATAAATTTGCAATAAATTGCAAATTTATACAATTTTCGGGCAAAGCCCCACAAACTCCTAGTACACTGTCAATAATGAAACTACGGGTAAACAAAGTGCACGCAAAACGAAAATTTAACCGTTCAGTTTTGCTAAATCTGCCTTTATTTGACCGGCCAGTTCCCCGGCAGCACGGCTCAATTCTACCAGGACATTCTCCTTATCGGTGCGCCGTTTCACTTCGACGGAAGGTTTTTCTGCCGCCAGGTTCTTATCCCCTACAACAACCCTAAAGGGAATGCCCAAAAGGTCGGCGTCTTTAAACTTGACCCCGGGCCTTTCATTGCGGTCGTCAAGCAGTACGTCTATGCCGTATCTTTCCAGGTCTTCGGCAAGCCGGTCCGCGGCGGCCTTTACCGCACCGTCGTACCTAATGGGGACAATGATCACCTCATAAGGCGCAACGGTTATAGGCCAGATAATGCCGTCCGCATCGTGGCGCTCTTCAATAACCGAAGCCAAGGTGCGGTCAAGACCAATACCGTAACTACCCATAACGGGGATATGGCTTTCGCCTTTTTCGTCCAGATAGCTTACATTCATGGACTTTGTGTACTTGTAACCCAGTTTGAAGATATGGCCCAGTTCGTTGCCTTTCTTCTCGTAAAGTTCTCCGCCGCAGAGAGGGCAGCGATCCCCGGCGCGCACGGTACGGACATCGGTAAGCAGCCAGGGTTCAAAGTCCCTGCCGTAAGCGACATGGGCATAGTGCAGGTCCTGGGCAAGGGCGCCTGTTACCGCATCGCTTAGACCGGTAACGGTCATATCGGCAATAACCGGAATACCGGAAAGCCCTACCGGCCCCGCAAAGCCGACAGGCGCGCCGGTAATGCGCACAACATCCGTATCCGCGGCAAGACTCACACCTCCGGCCTTGAGCGCGGCGGCAAGTTTTACCTCGTTCACCTCAAGATCGCCCCTGATAAGCACGGCAAAAAAAGCCTCGCGGCAAACTTCAGGCGCATCGGGACCAGGCTTGCGGCGTTCCAGTTTTGCACAGCCGGGTGCGGAATTCAGGTCAAGTTCGACATTGACCGCCCGGTAAATCAAGGTTTTAATAAACGACTGCGCATTGGTTTTAAGGAAAGCGCAGAGTTCGTCTATGGTTTTAACCGCCGGAGTATCAATCTTTTCAATTGGCGGGGTTGAAGCGGCGGCGGCCTTTGCAATTTCAAGGGAAGGCCGGGGGCTAAAGTCCGGCTTGCATCCGGCCTTTTCTACATTGGCCGCATAGCCGCAGCTTTTACAGAGGATAAGGGTATTGTCGCCTATCGCGCTTTCCACCATAAACTCTTCAGACCCGCTCCCCCCCATAGAACCGGAATCGGCCTTGACCGGTATCACCGAGAGGCCGCAGCGCTTAAAGATACGGCGGTAGGCCCTGCCCATAGCCTGATAAGTCTCATCAAGACTCTCCTCGCCGGCATGGTAAGAATAGGCATCCTTCATAACAAATTCCCTGCCGCGCATAACCCCATAGCGGGGCCGTATCTCGTCGCGGTACTTGGTATTGATTTGATAGAGAGAAATAGGAAGCTGGCGGTAACTGGAAAGCTCGTCGCGTACAAGGCTGGTAAATGCTTCTTCCGCGGTCGGGGAAATTACAAAATCCCCGCCCAGCCGGTTTTTTACCCGCAGAAGCTCATCGCCCATAGCATCCCAGCGGCCCGATTCCTTCCATAATTCGCCGGGAACCACCACCGTAGGCTTTATCTCAAGAGAACCTATAGCTTCCATCTCTTCACGGATTATCTTCTCTAATTTATGGAATGAACGGAGACCCAGGGGGAGGTAGGCGAAGAGGCCGTTGGATAACTTGCGCAGCATACCGGCACGGAACATAAGCTGATGGCTTGTAATCGCCGCATCCGCAGGAACTTCCCGCAGGGTAGGTATAAAAGACTGACTGTATTTCATAAGCATAGTGTAACTGTAATGGTATAATTCTTCAATATCTATCCGAGCGGGCTCTATGGTCTCAATACCTGTTTCGCCTACTATTATCGCGGTGTTTAAACTTAGAATAAAAGGCGGTTCCATTTGATTCTGTGTCAAGTTCCCGATCATCCCTTAATGCCCGCGGTTACCATGCCCTGAACAATGTACTTTTGGAACATGATAAAAATGAAAACCACGGGGAAAAGCGAAAGGGTTCCCATGGCAAAAATGGCGCCCCAGTCTGTGGACGTTACCGGATCGCTGAACATGCGCAGGGCCAATGACACGGTAAAATTGCGGGGGCGGTTCAGATATAAAAGGGGGCCCAAAAAATCATCCCAGCGCCAATAAAAACTAAAGATGGTCGAGGTGATGAGGGCGGGGGTTATTAACGGAAAAATAATACGGATAAATATCATAAATTTATTACAGCCGTCTATCATTGCCGATTGATCGAGTTCCCTGGGTATGTCCCGGATAAACTGGACCATCAGAAAAATAAAAAACGCCTGGCCCCCAAACTGCGGGACAATGAGGGGCAGGAAGGTATTAACCCAGCCTATCTTCTGGAATATAATGAACTGGGGAATCATGATCACCTGATAGGGCAGCATCAACGTTAAAAACATGATCCCATAAAAAACCGAACTTCCCCAAAACTTAATCCGGGCTAATCCGTAGGCGACTGAAGATGACGCCAGGACAGCGCCAACGGTAACGTTAGGCGAAATTTGAACCGAAAAAATGAAAAAAAACTAATAATAACGCTTGACAATATTAACGTATAATGTTAATATATAGTATATGATAGTGTCATTTAATGATGCAGAAACTGAAAAAATATGGAATAGGGTTTTTTCGAAAAAA
>JAISQR010000015.1 GCA_031274035.1 Treponema sp.
TTGCATATTTATGCAAAAATTCCGATTAACGGGGCTCCTTTGGGAGTTTGCAAGGTATAAATTTGCAATAAATTGCAAATTTATACGATTTTTGGGCAAAGCCCCACAAACTCCTAGGCTATAAGTCTGAAGTCCGCATAATGATAGAAATTTTGTGATAGTGTCCTGATTTTGTAAAGGGGAGAGCTTTGTAATGCCGCTATCGAAAAAAATAAGAGGCCGCACCTATCTATGGATGTTCATTCCTATGTTGGTACTCTTGCTGCTCTTTATTTATTATCCGATAGTCAGAGGCGTTATCACCGCCTTTATGCGCTATACCATGCTGAATATTTCAAAAACCGGCTTTAATGGCGTAGACAACTTTATCGCCGTCTTTAGCAATCCGAATATCAAATTTGTTCAGATACTTTTTAATACCATTATCTGGGTGGTGTTTTCTCTGGCGGGCCAATTTATCCTGGGTTTTACCCTGGCATTGCTGCTGCGTAAGCCCTTTAAGGGCCGCGGTATCTTTACAGGATTTGTGTTCTACACCTGGGCGCTTTCGGGTTTTGCCATCGGCCTACTTTGGGCATGGCTTTTTAACGGCCAATTCGGTATTGTAAACGATCTCTTTATCAAATTAAACCTGTTAAAAGCGCCGATAGGCTTTTTGTCTAACCCAAATCTCGCCCTAATCTCTGTTATTATTGCAAATATTTGGTACGGTATTCCTTTTTTTGCCATCATGCTCCTGGCCGCGCTGCAATCCATACCACGGGAACTCTACGAATCTGCGGAAATAGACGGATCCGGAAAGGTCCGGCAGCTTTTTCAGGTAACCATTCCCTATATACAGTCCACCATCACCACAACGGTACTTCTCAGATTCATGTGGATTATGAATTTTCCCGATATTATTTATGGAATGACAGGCGGCGGACCGGCTAATGCAACGAATATCCTTGCCACCGAGATGATCAACAAGTTAACGAAAAACTATGATTACGGCCAAGGTTCGGCAGTAGGTTTTATCATTATCAGCATACTCTTCATCTTTGCCTTCTTCTATCTCCGCTTTGTTGCCAGGAAGGAGTTGGTTTTATGAAATTTTCCTCCCGCCGTGTTCTGCGCGGTATTGGTTCTTTTTTTCGCTTTATTGCCCTTTCCTGCTTCCTGGCCTTTGCGGTGCTGCCGCTTTTCTGGGTAATCATTACCTCGCTAAAGCCTACCGAAGAGATATTCACCTTTCCCCTTAAATACTTTCCTTCGTATATTAGTTTAACAGGATACAATAAACTCCTTGGTTTTGCAAAATTCGGAACTTACTTCATCAATTCCCTCTGGATATCCCTTTTAGCCGCGGCCGGGGGCCTTATTGTGAGCGTTCTTGCAGGCTTTGCGCTTTCCCGGCTGCGCGGCAACTTTCATAGCAGGGCCTTTCTCCTGGCGCTTTATTTTACCCAAATGGTTCCTACTTTTATCTTGATGGCCCCGCTTTTCTTTACCCTTTCAAAGCTGCATCTCACCAATAACCGCCTTGTGTTGGCCATAGTATATACCGCCACAACGGTTGCCTTTGGCGCCATTATGGCCAAAAGTTTCTTCGATCATATCCCCGCGTCCATTGAAGAAGCCGCGCTTATAGACGGCTGCGATCCCCTCAATGCCCTCTTCCGTGTTATACTTCCAGTAAGCCTTCCCGGCTTGGTGGCGATCTTCAGCTTTGCATTTGTCAATGTTTGGAATGAGCTTTTCCTTGCGGTAATGCTTATGTCCTCAGACCGGAAAATGACGGCGCCGGTAGCCCTGAACTCTTTTATCTCAAAAGCTGGTATCAGTTGGGATATTATGAGTGCGGGTATTGTTCTTGCCCTTATTCCTACTATGGTGATTTTTGCCTTTGGACAGAAATATATCGTAGCGGGTCTTACCGAAGGCGGCGTTAAGGGCTAAGGCCGTTCCGTCCCTTCACTTTTTTCTGTATTTATCTTTCGTTTCCGGCGTCTTTTGCAACAGTTACGAATATGAGTATATTGTAGAGATGAATAAATTCCCCCGCCTCTTCAATGATAAAACTTTTTACAAGAGCCTGTTTACCATTGCAGTACCTATCATGCTGCAAAATCTTATCAATTCCTTTGTCAATATGCTGGATACTGTGATGATAGGACGGCTGGGAACGGTTGAAATTGCAGCGGTGGGCCTTGGAAACCAGATTTTTTTTCTGTATAACCTGACCCTCTTCGGCATCTGCTCCGGCGGAGCCATTTTCACCGCCCAATTCTGGGGGAAGCGGGATATTGCCGGCATACGGAAAAATTTAGGCTTCTGTATATTCCTCAGCCTTATTACAGCCGTTTTGTTCACCCTTGCGTCCCGTTTAATACCTTCCCGTATTATAGGTATCTATTCGCGTGATCCGGCGGTGATAGAAGCCGGGGCTCTTTACCTTAAAGCTGTTTCCTTTGCCTTTATCCCCTTTGCGGTAAGCCATGCCTTTGTCTTAACCCTGCGCGCCATAGAAAAGGTCCGGCTGTCTATGATAACGACGATCATAGCCCTCTCGATCAATCTGGTGCTAAATTATTGCCTTATCTTCGGTATGGGGCCCTTTCCTGCAATGGGCGTCCAGGGCGCGGCCCTTGCAACGGTTGCCGCTCGTGCGGCAGAAATGCTTATCCTTGTAATTGTAAGTTATGCCCGCGGATACCCGCTTGCAGGAAACCTCCGCGAGATATGCGCGTTCGGCATGGCATATATACAGCGTTTTTTGCGTATAGCCCTGCCGGTAATCATTAATGAAATAATATGGTCCACCGGTGTAACTATCCAGAATATCATATTTGCCAGAACCCACACCGATGCGATTGCAGCATTTAATATCACCAATACAGTATCCCAGCTTACCTGGGTAGTGTTCATCGGGCTTGGCAACGGCGTAGGGGTACTGATAGGCAAGAAGATAGGAGAAGGCAGGAACGATACGGCAAGGGACTACGCCTCCCGCATCATCCGTTTTGCGCCCCTACTCTCTCTAGGCGCAGTCTGCATACTCATCCCTCTTTCCTGGATATTGCCCTTCATCTTTAATGTTAACTCCGCGGTCATAGCCAACGCAGGCCTCATGTTCATTGTACTGTCCTGCTCCTACCCATTCCGTGCCTTCAATATGGCTATGGTCATCGGCATCTGCCGCGCAGGAGGGGACACAGTTTTCTGTATTATCTACGATATTATATTCCTGTGGACCGTATCCCTGCCCTTAGCCGCGGTTGCAAGTTTTTTCTTCCATGCGCCGGTCTGGTTAATATATGCCTGTCTTTTGCTGGAGGAACCTCCCAAGATGTTCCTGGGCCTCTGGCGCTACAGAACAGGGAAGTGGCTGCACAATGTTACCGAGGGCCTATAATTTCAGGCGGGGGGCGGCGGTTAGATTTAAACTCCCCAAGGAGCCCCGTTAATCGGAATTTTTGCATAAACATGCAAAAATTCCGATTAACGGGCATGCTGTGCTCTTCGAGCATTCGGAGTTCGCAAGGTATAATCGAACCATCGAACCTCCGGTTCGCATTCATAAATATAAATACGAACCGGAGGTTCAATTATACCATTTTATGCGCGAATCGCAACAGCCGCAGAATTTGAAAACGAATTATTGAACATGGAGTTGACAGAAAAAAGTCCGAATTGAATTATACGATAAAACCCCGTATGTTACTTCATTATTGGGGGATAAGACTGTTGATGGCCGCAATATCCATGCCGGTGATCCTTTGGATCATCTCCACCGGGATGCCGTTATTAAGCGCGTTTTTGGCAACCGCTTTGTTCTGTTCCTCCCGGCCTTTTTCTATGCCTATCTCCCGGCCTTCCTCTATGCCGTCTTCCCGCGCCGCCGCCAGCGCGTATTCATTGGTTAATTCATTTAATATCATCTTCTTTACCTCCTTCCTCCGTAACTTAAAAAATTCCGCTAACACCCCGCCGGCTATGCAAAAGTCCAGGGCGCGGCCCTTGCAACGGTTGCCGCTCGTGCGGCAGAAATGCTTATCCTTGTATAAGACTGTTGATGGCTGCAATATCCATGCCGGTGATCTTTTGGATCATCTCCACCGGGATGCCGTTATTAAGTGCGTTTTTGGCAACCGCTTTGTTCTGTTTCTCCCGGCCTTTTTCTATGCCGTCTTCTATGCCGTCTTCCCGCGCCGCCGCTAGCGCGTATTCATTGGTTAATTCATTTAATATCATCTTCTTTACCTCCTTCCTCCGTAACTTAAAAAATTCCGCTAACACCCCGCCGGCTATGCAAAAGTCCAGGGCGCTTAGTATCGAATCTTCAAGGCTCTTCCCCGCCTGCTTCTCTTCCCGCACCTTTTCGATGAACTTCCCATACCCGCTCAAGAGCGGGCTTTTCCTCAGCAGTTTCTCGTTATGGCCGGGATTGATGTTCACCACCGGCACTTCCAGTTCCAGCATACCCCACCCTGGACCGCCCTCAAACGCATCGGACAGCCGCAGCACCCAGCGGTCGGGCATGGGGAGCAGCCCGTTGTACAGCACGATGAACACCGGACGCGGCAGCCTCCGCCGTGTTCTGAGGTGAAACTCCTTGTTGTCTATCATACGGCTGTAAACCTCGGCTATGTAGAGCAGGAAACGCAGGGGCATATTCGGGTTCGGGGTGGACTGATGCTCGATGAGGACGACGAATTTGCCGTCAATGATGAAGGAAAGGTCGTTTTTTATGCCCTGATACAACACGTCCTTGAGGGTGTTAATTTCTATAGGGGTTTCTTCACCGTAGTTCGTACCGGCGACGGCGTTGTAGAGTTCCCGCAGGGCTTGGGGGGTATTAAACAGGGTAACAAAGAGACTTGCCTTGTGTTCACGGTTAGCGTTCATAGGTTTGTTCCTGTTTGTAGTATAACACAAAACAAGGGATGCGGGAAGAGTGCGCGTTGCCTTAACAGCAATTTTACTTTTAGCCGCCTCTGGCATGAGCGATAACAAAAAGCAGAAAATCTTCCCATGTTTGAAACTCAAAAGCCCGGAAAAAGGTGCGCGGCGTGTTATAGAATTCCTCCCGCCGCCCGAAATACGAGCGGTCTTTTATAAAGTCTTCATCGCACAGTATCATCAGCCCATGCACCACAAACGCCAGCAGGTTCAACACGCAATAGACCTCGCTGGCGTGGTTCTCTCCGTGTCCGAAGTTATGTTCAAGGTGATATCCGTAGTTTTTCAGTATGTTGTTGTTTTCGTTCTCTATCTTCCAACGGGCGCGGGCGCACTCCGTAAGCAGGGCGGCATGCTCTTTGGTTACCGCTTTATCGGTAATCCAACTGTTTTTATACGTGATTTTGCCCTTTTCCCTATTGTAGATTTCAAAATAGAGGTAATTGACCGGCAGTTTTTCACCGTAGGCGCGGTTTTCAACACCGTTTACACACTTATAGCGGTATTCAAGGCGGTATCTCCCCGTCCGGTACCTTGTATTGGTCCAAAACCCCGTATTTCTCCGCCAAACTGAGGCCCTCGCGGAAGTTCTCGTCAAATGCGCCGGGTTCTATCCCTTCGATCAGCCTCGTTATCTGATTCGCAAGCGGTTCCATACCTTACAGAACAACATACCTCGTCAGCGAATCATAGGTTAAATTAAAACCCGCCCGCCGCTTCCACGCCGGGTTTTTCCCTGCCCGGGGGCATTTTATCGGAAAGTTTTGTAAAAGTAAAATTGCTGCTTGCGATACCCGAACCCTTGTATTTCACTAATCCATGGAGTATAATATGCTAAGGACTTGAAAAATGGTCATCGATTGTCATGCACATATATATCCGGAAAAAATTGCTGCAAAAGCTGTTGTTAGTATAGAAAATTTCTATACTATACCCATGCAGGGCAGGGGTACGGTAAGCGATCTGTTGGAACGCGGGAAACGGGGCGGAATTGACCAATTTATAGTCTTTTCCGCTGCCGCGGTTCCAAGTCAGGTAGCGAGTATTAACAATTATATTGCTTCGGTCTGTGCCGGGCATCCTGAATTTATCGGATTTGGTACTCTTCACGCGGATATAGAAAACCCCGCTGAAGAGATAGAGCGGCTGATAAGTTTAGGGCTTAAGGGCATAAAATTGCACCCGGATATGCAGAAATTTAACATAGATTGTGATAAAATGATGGATATATATGCAATGCTTGAGGGAAGGCTGCCCATCGTTTTTCATACCGGAGATTACCGTTATCCCTATTCACATCCGGCGCGTCTTGCACGGGTGATCGATGCTTTTCCCCGTCTGATTACGGTAGCGGCCCACTTCGGCGGCTGGTCGGTGTATGATCTTGCGCTTGAATACTTTCAGAATCGCTTTTGCTATATGGATGTATCGAGCGCTATACCTTTTCTGGGGTATCGGCGTGCGGAAGAGCTTATCGGTATTTACGGCGCTGAGCGTTTTCTGTTCGGTTCCGATTACCCTATGTGGGATCCAGAGGCTGAGTTACAACAGTTCCATAAACTCAAACTTCAGGATAAGGACAAAGAGCTTATCCTGTATCATAACGCACAGCGGCTTTTGGGGTTTACTAATTACTAGGAGTTTGTTGCGCTTCGCGCATAAAATGGTATAAATATTCATATTTATGAATATTTATACCTTACAAACTCCGAAAGCATGCCCATTGATCGGGATTTTTTGCATATTCATGCAA
>JAISQR010000059.1 GCA_031274035.1 Treponema sp.
AATTTTAACCGCTAAGTACACATCGAACCGCGAACCTTCGGTTCGATGGTTCGATGTGCTCTTGGTGGTTAAATTCTTCCTAAAAGACAGGTAATCAATCGTCGAATTGTGGGTCAAGATTAGCCCCCGCGGGCGGGCTCTTGGGTATTACACCCGCGCATTCCACCAAAAAACGCATACACGCTTATCTAAAAAACAACTGCACATGGTGCTTGAGTTTTTTGAAGAAACCGCCTTCCTCGATTTCTTCCGTGGTGATAAGCGGAATGCGCCTGAGTTCCCCTATACTGTCGGAAAAGATGAGCGTTCCGATCTCCGTACCCGCGGCAAGGGGGGCTATAAGCGGTTCCTTTATAATGGCTATGCAGGAAAGTTCACCCGCCTCCCCTGTAGCGCGGTTTTTCAACGTGGTAAAGGCGGTATCCTCTGCCGGGGCTATACCGGCAAAATCAATCTTCCCTTTCCAGACCGGCGCGGGATCCAGGGGGCCAATTTCAGGACGTATCGTTTTAAAGTTTTCAAAGGCCCAGGTAAGGAGTTTTCTGCCGTCATTATCGCGGATCGAAGCAAGCGGCGCCCCAAGGATCACCGCGATAAGACGGAATTCCTCCCGTTCGGCGGTAAGGGCGATATTGTAACCCGATTCGTCAATATAGCCTGTTTTAAGTCCGTCTGTACCGGGAAAGCTGCCGATAAGGTTATTGTGGTTGTATTGAACAATGGTTCCCGGCCTTGATTTTTGAGAGGCGCTGACATTGGCTGCCTTGGGGTAGGCAAATTGCCGTACCGAGTGGAATTCCTTGAGGGTTTCCGGGTGAAGGCGTATATATTCACGGCAGAACAGTGCAAATTCCCCGGCAGTCGTTATGTTTTTTTCGGAAATACCGGAGGCTTCCACAAAGCGGGTCTTGGACAGGCCGAATTTCAGGGTTTCCCTGTTCATCGCTTCGGCAAATTCTTCCATTGTGGGAGAAACACGCAGGGCCGCCGCGACCGCGGCGTCGTTGCCTGAAGGAATGGAAAGGCCCAGGATAATGTCCCTAAGCGTCAGGCTCTGGCCTTCGCCAAGAAACATCAAACTGGAACGCTCAGGCTGATGTTCGGCCCAGCTTGCCGCGGGCGGGCTTAGTATCTCGTCCAGGTTGGCCCGCCCCGCGGCGACTTCTCCCAGCACAAGGTGTATGGTCATCAGTTTGGTAAGAGACGCGGGCGGAATTTCATCGTCAGGGTTTTTACTAAAAAGCATGGCGCCGGTATAGGCGTCCAGCACCACGGCGGAACGCGAACCAAGTTCAGGCTCACCAGGCAGGCTGAGGGGAAGGGACCACGACCAGGGGCCCGCGATAAGTTCGCTCTGAACCCGGGCCGCTTCCTCTTTTGCGTTTTGCTCAGGGGTTTCCTGTGCCGAGGTTTTAGAAAAAGGCAGGGCGAGGATACAGAAGCCGGACACGGCAAGGAATATGACAAGGGCCAATAATCCTTTACGGATGGAATGTTTACTTTTGCGCATAACCACCCCGCTAAAATTCCGCCTGGCCTACGGAGCGCGGGTAGGGGATCACATCCCGTATATTAACCATGCCGGTAATATATTGAATAAGGCGCTCAAAACCAAGACCGAAACCTGAATGGGGGACGGTACCGTAACGGCGTAAATCCAGATACCATTCATAATGCGCACTGTCCATATTGAGGCTCTTCATACGTTCTTCAAGCCGTGAAAGATCGTCCTCGCGTTCCGAGCCGCCGATGATTTCTCCGAGCCGGGGGACAAGCACGTCCATAGCCCGGACGGTTTTTCCGTCGTTGTTCAGTTTCATATAGAATGCCTTGATGTCTTTGGGATAATCGGTAACGATGACCGGCCCCCCCGCGACTTTTTCGGTAAGGAATTTTTCGTGTTCGCTCTGGAGATCGCAGCCCCAGTAGGGTTTAAACTCAAAGGCCGCGGCGTTCTTTTCAAGCTCCTTTACCGCGTCGGTGTAGCTTATACGGCTGAACCGCGATTCGGCAACAGATACAAGCACTTCACGAATCCCAGGCTCTATGCGTTCATCGAAGAAGCTCAGATCGCCGGCGCAGTCCTGTAACGCGGTTTTAAAAAGGAATTTGAGAAAGTCTTCGGCAAGTTCCATATTGTCTTCCAGATGGGCAAAGGCCGTTTCAGGTTCAATCATCCAGAATTCGGCAAGATGCCGGACCGTGTTGGAATTCTCAGCGCGGAAAGTAGGGGCGAAGGTGTAGACCCTGCCGAGCGCGCAGGCATAGGTTTCGGCTTCAAGCTGGCCGGAAACGGTAAGGAACGCGGGTTTACCAAAAAAGTCTTTTGTATAATCGGGCGCTTTACCGGATCTGAAGAGGGCGTCCATGTCCAGGGTACTCACCTGAAACATGGCGCCCGCGCCTTCGGCATCGCTTGCGGTGATTATCGGGGTGTTAATATAGAGGAAGCCCCTCGCCTGAAAGAATTCATGGACGGCCAGGGCCATACGGTTGCGCACACGGGCGACCGCGGCAAAGGTATTGGTTCTGGCCCGCAGATGGGCTATTTCCCGCAGGAACTCGAAGGAATGTTTCTTCTTTTGCAGGGGATAGCTTTCCGGCGGAGCCGGGCCCAGAACCTCCACGCAGCGGGCGGCTATTTCCACCGTTTGGCCTGAAGCGGGAGAGAGGATAAGGCGGCCCTGTATCTTTACCGAAGCGCCGGTAGAAAGGCCGGAAAGAGAGTCGAAACCGGCCCCCGCTTCCGTTCGATTAAACGTACACTGTATACCTGCAAAGCAGGAACCGTCGTTGATATCCAGAAATACGAGGTTCTTTGTTTCCCGTTTGGTTTTTACCCAGCCCTGAACCGTTACCTCCTGAGAAACAGGCGCAAGGGCGAGAATTTCTTTAATGAGGGGAGTAAGCATGGGTATAATATACATTTTTTTTGTTTTTTGGGGAAGGGAGGAAACGGAAGCCGCCGCTTTTTTTGGGTGTCTTACCATAATGACGAACCCCGCCATATTGCCGGAGGAAGAATTGAACCGCACCAAAGGGCTAAACTTGACCCATAAATACGAATGAAGATTTATAACCACGGATAACACAGACTTCACGGACGAAGAGGGAATTTTGAACAAAAAGTCCGTGATATCAGTGAGGTCCGTGGTTATATTTTCTTTTTGATGCACTTTCTTTATCCGTAGTTTCATTATTGACTCTGTAGTAGTGTACTTTCCTTTTTCGCGTCTTTAGCGGTTAAATTTCTTAAAAGTAACATTGCCGCTCCGCTATCCAGGGCATATTCCAAATGCGGCATTTTCCTGATACAATAACCCCAGTTATGCAGGAAGAAAAAAACGCGTTACAGGCGCAGATTTTAAGCAACCGCTTACGGAAACGGGATAAACATTTGCGGAAATGGGCGCGCCGTACAGGGATTGACGCATACAGGCTCTACGACCGCGATATACCGGAAATTCCCCTGGCGCTGGATCGGTACGGTGATGCGATAGCGGGGGCCCTTTACGAACGGCCTTACCAAAAGGACGCGGGCGAGGAAAGCCGCTGGCTTGCCCTTATAAAAACGGCAATCTCACAAACTCTCTCCGTCCCGCCCGATCATATATTCTTAAAGGAAAGAAAACGGCAGCGCGGAAAAGCACAGTACGAAAAACAGCAAACCGAAAATTTTACCCAGGATATACATGAGGGCGATCTGATCTTCAAGGTAAACCTTTCGGACTACCTTGACACCGGGCTCTTCCTGGACAGAAGAAAGCTCCGCGCTCTTATTCGGAGCGGGGCGGAAGGGAAATCCATCCTCAACCTTTTCTGTTATACCGCGTCCCTCTCGGTTGCCGCAGCAAAGGGCAGGGCCCTGCTCGTTGATTCCGTAGATATGTCCAACACCTACCTAAACTGGGCAGCCCTCAACTTTACCCTAAACGGCTTCCATGCATCCCGGCTCACCCCCGAACGGCTTGTCCGCGGCACGGCATGGAAGGAACGGCTTTCAAGCGCCCCTGGTACGGCGCTTCCGCTCTGTTCGCTTATCCGCGCGGACGCGCTTAGGTTTATAAACGGCGCGGTAGAAGCCGGCCTAAGCTGGGATATGATCATCCTCGATCCGCCCAGTTTCTCCAATTCAAAAAAAATGCGGGGAACCTTCGATTTAAAACGGGATTACCGTGAACTCATCTCTCAGTGCCTAAAACTCTTAAATCCCGGCGGCGGGCTTTACTTCAGCGCCAACACGGGAAACTTCTGCATGGATGCAAACGCCTTCCCCCATGCGGATATTAAAGACATACACACCCAGCTCATAGACGAGGATTTTAAAGGCAAAAAAACACCCGCCTGCTATACAATACGGCGCCGTTAATTGTAGAGCAACGCTCAATCCCCGCTCTGTCCAACCGCCCCATCAAGGACGGGTCCGGCCTGCAAGTCCCGTTACTCTTTTATATTATACTTCCTGCGGAAACGCTCAATACGGCCTGCCGTATCAACCAGCTTCTGTTTTCCGGTAAAAAAAGGATGACAGGCGGAACAGATTTCCACCTTTATGTCCCTTGCGGTAGAACGGGTTTCTATCACATTTCCACATGCGCAGGTAATTTTGGTCATTTCATATTTAGGGTGAATCTTTTCTTTCATAATAAATCCTCCATAATATAACTTCAGATGATTACTCTGAAGCGGCAGCCCCGGTATTCATGGACTTTAAGAATACCTCATTATTCTTACTTTTCTTCATTCTGTCAATAAGGAGTTCTATGATCTCTATGTCATCCATAGGGTTGATAACCTTACGGAGTATCCATATCTTCTGAAGTTCTTCCTCGGTAAGGAGCAGTTCTTCCTTGCGTGTACCGGATTTCTTAATATTGATGGCAGGGAAGAGCCGGCGGTCCGAGATACGGCGGTCCAGGTTAATTTCAAGATTACCCGTACCTTTAAATTCCTCAAATATAACTTCATCCATACGGCTGCCCGTTTCAATAAGCGCGGTAGAGATGATGGTAAGGCTGCCGCCCTCTTCAATATTCCTGGCCGCACCGAAGAATCGCTTGGGTTTATGCAGGGCGTTGGAGTCCACACCGCCTGAGAGTATCTTGCCGGAAGTAGGCACGGTCTGGTTATAGGCACGGGCAAGACGTGTAATTGAATCGAGAAGGATTACAACATCCTTCTTGTGTTCCACAAGCCGCTTTGCCTTTTCCAAAACCATCTCTGTTACCTGGACATGCCGCGCCGCCTGCTCGTCAAAGGTAGAAGAGATAACCTCAGCCCGGACGGTGCGTTCCATATCGGTAACTTCTTCAGGCCGCTCGTCAATAAGAAGCACGATAAGGTACACTTCGGGGTGGTTTTTGGTGATGGCGTTGGCTATCCTCTGCATCATAATTGTCTTACCGGTCCGCGGCGGCGCTACGATAATGGCGCGCTGCCCCTTACCTATAGGGCAAAACAGATTGATGATACGTGCGGAAGTATCCTCGGTAATGGTTTCCAGATTAAGTTTTTTATTAGGATAGAGGGGGGTAAGGTTATCAAAGGGGATACGGTTCTGGGCCACAGTCGGATCATCGTAGTTCACTGTCTCTACGCGCAGCATTGCAAAGAACCGCTCGCTCTCCTTGGGGCTGCGTATCTGCCCGTAAACCGTATCTCCGGTTTTTAAAGCAAACAGCCGTATCTGGCTTGGACTTATGTAAATATCATCAGGGCCGGGAAGATAGGAGTTCTGCGGGCTGCGCAAAAAACCGTAACTGTCGGGCAGTATCTCAAGGGAACCATAGGCATAGATAATGCCGCCGCGCTCGGTGTGGGCTTTTAGTATGGCAAAGATGATCTCTTGTTTTTTTAACGATACCATATCTTCATGGGAGATGCTGTAACAGGTGGCGAGTTCCCTCAGATCTATCATGTTAAGCCTTATAAGCTCATTGATGGTGAGCCTCGGCTTGCCGTTATCCTGATCCAGCCGGGGTTCGGGCCTGCCGTATATGTCCGGCATAGAAAGCAGATTTTTCGGCAATACCGGTAAGGGCGGAATATTCCCGGCGGCAGGTGGAAAAGAAGCGCCTGCATTATTACCCTGATATTGATTAACAGGACTGCTCTGCGTATAGCCGTTCATCCCTGCTCCCAACGGGCCGGCGCCGTTTTGCCCCAAACCGCCTTGACCATTAAAAAATCCATGCTGGCCGTTTCCATACTGAACGCCTGATCCGCCGTTACCGGAAGCGGCGGGGTATGTCCTTTGCGGAATACCATTCTGCGTGTTCATTGGGAGCGGCTGCTGGTTTCTGGATTGATCGCCGCTATTCGCAAGAGCAGGCGCTGAATCGCTGTTGAGAGGGGCGGACATACCTTCAGATTGGGCCGGATTCGACGCAGCCCCATCCTCCTGGTATGCGGAGGACTGCTTTATATAGCCCGCCTGATTGTACTTGGTCCTGGGCCGGCCGGGACCCCGGTGCGGCTGGTTTTCCATGTTTTCGGCCTCCGTGTTTTCCGGCGTATCGAACCTTCTTTCCCTGTAGGATGACGACGCAACCCGCCGTGTCCGCGGACGAACCACTACTGTCTTGGCGCTTCTCTCTCCCGGCGCTTCTTCGGTAAGCTGTACTGAACCTTCCCCGTTATTATCCGAAGCGGTTTCCTGATTATACATAACTATTTGTTCCCCTGAAAAAGAATTTGGATACTCTACAGTATCTTCTCTATTTAATACCATTCCATTTCCATCGTTCCCCGGCTTGACCATTTCCAAAGGGATTTTTCCTTCTCCTCCGGTTTCACCGTATTGATTAGATTCATCCTTATCAAAACCAAATGAATCTTCCTGCTCTGCAATTTTTATTTTCCGACTTCTTCTTAAAATTGCCATTGATTGGACCGCCTATAAGATTTTTAAGTTCCCGATCACACTATCGGGAAAAGATGAGAACTCTCGTTTCTTTAAACGTATTTGTTTCCTAAATGATTATTTCTTATCATCATGAAAGGTAAATCTCTGCGCCTTGAGAAATAATCAATATCGTAACTATTCAGTCTTTTTTATACTCAGCGCCGCGCCTATCAACTTCACGCCTGCACATACCTTAATTTAGACAGGATATACCCCGCCCCCAAAAGTCCTACGCAAGCAGATTGACCGAAAATAATTAACACAGCCTAGCAGTTTGTGGGGCTTTGCCCAAAAATCGTATAAATTTGCAATTTATTGCAAATTTATACCTTGCAAACTCCCACAGGCTCCTATACCAGCGGTTTGCGCGGTTAAAATTCTTTTCCTAAATTATAAAGTTTTAGTTATTACAAATTCCCCTCATCTATAAATTTAATGTATAATTCAAAAATATCCAAAAATATTCGTACTGATAAAACAACTTTTTAACAAGCGGAAACACACCTCCGCTATGCCGGGTTCCACGGACGCCTCTCGCGGGAATATACCTTTAGCCTGTTTTTTCCGATACTATAAATGATGATTCCTCTTGCCGTTCCAACTTATAAGCGTATTCAGTCTCTTGAAAGCCTTCTGCGGAGTTTTGCCGAAGGAACAGGCAGAACAGAAGCCCGTCCTGTCGCGGTTTTTGATGACGCGCCGGAAAAAGAAGGAGGGGAGGGGGCTCTGATTGGCAGGCTGAACGATGAATACGGTCTTGACCTGGAGCTTATAGGGGAAGCTGAAAAAGAAGCATTTGTCCAGGCTCTTGCGGGTAGGATGATGATACGCTTTGCCCTTTACGGCCGGGCCGGTTGGATACGCACTTCCGCATGTAACCGGAACGCCGTTCTCCTCCATTTTGCGGGTTCAAAATTTATCTCCGCCAACGACAGCATACGATTCCGTTTCCGTTCTTTTAAGGATCCTGGGTATATCATAGGGCTGCGGGAAGGAGTGGGGGGATCGGCCTGTTTTGCCTTTACCGAAGAAAGATGGCGGATTTTTGAGAGGAAACGTCTTGAGGTCTGGACAGGGAATATCTTTAGAGAATTTGAGTATATACTGGGCAAAACTCCCGAAGAACTGAACTTTTACCCGGAAGCTGATGCTGAAGAACTCTCAGGGCCTGTCCGTATCGCGGCGGCGGGGCTCTTTGGGGATCGCTGGTATTCGTCGCGCTTTACCCCGCTCAGCTTTGAGTACGGTCTCCGCTCCCTTATGTGGAAGAACCGCAAGGAATATGCTGAAGCTATGGAGCGCCCCCGTACGCTCCTCCTCGCGCCGGAACTCAGTCTTGCGGCATATCCCTTCTTTACCGTATCCCTGATGGGCTGCGATTCTTCTTCCATACTTCCGCCCTATCTTCCCCATACCAAAAACGAGGGCGGTATCTGGGCTTATATGATCCGTTGTATGTACGGCAATTCCCCTATAGGCCATCTTCCCATTGCTGTAGAACATGATTTCTTCCCGCATAGCCCTTTCATAGAGGTTGATCCTTCCTACACGGCTCTTGACGAGGCTGTACTCTGGACTATACAGGATATACGCCGGAATCTGGAGGCCGATATGAGCCCTGAAGAGACGCTGATCAGTCTGGGAGAAGGTTTTATTAAACTTGCGTCCCTGCCGGAAGCTGAATGGCGGGATTACCTTCTGGACGGCTGCCTTGTGTTATGCGATCTTAAAATTTACCAGTTTGGAGAAAACCTCAAAAGATCACGGGAAAAGCCTTCCTTTTGGGCCGAAGATGTCTGGGAGCGGATCAAAAGTATCGAAAAAGCCAAGCCCTCCCTCTGCCCCTGGATACCTGCCGAATTCAGAAGTTTTGGGGAAAAGGGGGAAGCCGAATTTAGAAATTACCTTGCCTCTATTGGGGAATTGCTCTGCGCGTGGCCGGAGTTGTGGGAATCCGCCCGTACCTTAGCGGGCAGGTAAATGGGCATACGATAATTTTCGAGCATTCGGACGCGAAATATCCGCGGCTGCTATCCGCCGGATTGCGGATGCCCGTTGTTTTGTTACCGTGTTTTTTTTTATGTAATAGGTATTAGATCCCCTCGAATAAAAAACAAGCACCATCACACCGATAAGGATGCAAAGGCGCCGCGTTCCCCGCTTTGAATAGTTACGGAATCCGCGGACGCCCTCCGCCTTACTCGCCCCAAACCATTGCCACACCGGCGCAATGCCGCAAATCGCCGATCTGACCGGCGCCGGCCGCCGCCTTAAACTCCGTCGTTGTGCGGATGACAGCTTCACCCTCTGCAAGCGGTACGTGGATAAAGACCGTACAGGAACCGGGGTTCCCCGTAAGGTAGTTACGGATTGGGTAGAGATTTTCATCGGATTGCGCGGCCGTGCTGTTCAGCCGTATATGCAATTCACGATAGGCTTGTGAAGCCGTATTGCCGTCCGTCCGCGGGGGCTCCTGCGCCGCAGACGGGTGAGCGGCCCCCGCCGGCTCCACGATACGGGCGCCTGAGTCCCTAAGCTGCCGGTATGGCTCAAGGCCCGCGGCGGCGCTCAACGCCGGTGTCTCTGCGGTTCCGTCATGCTCCTCGTTCTTTGCCGAAGAGCGGGCGGCGGCGCGTTCAAGGCGGTCCATGTCCAGAACAGCCGTAATTTCGACCGAAGGCTTATCCCGTTTCTTGTCCGGCGATCGGCGTATCCTCCCCTTAAGGGCAACGATGTTTTCAGGTTCAATCGCCTGCTTGCACTTTTCCCATGCCTTAGAGAAGAATACCAGGTCCGCCTCTCCCCGGTAATCCGCAATAGACGCGAAGGCCATTTCGTTTTTATTCTTATCTCTAAGGGTGCGCATGCTTTTGATGATCCCTACAAGAGTATACTCACCATCTTGGGCCTTTTCAATTTCGGCAAGGTTCAGGGTACAGGCATGCTTCCATACCGCCCTGTAGTTATCCATAGGATGGCCTGAAAAATAAAAACCGATAAGCTCTTTTTCCACTTTAAGCCAATTTTCACGGCTGTCCATGGCAAATTCCTCAAACTGAAAATCAGGATATTCCTTTTCCTCAGTATCGCCGAAGAGGCTGGTCTGACCGAATTTTTTATCTTCTTTGATATTTTCCGTATATTCAACGGCCTTTTCCAGATTACCGCGCAGACATTCCCTGGTTTGTCCCAAAGAGTCAAAGGCGCCGGTCAGAATAAGAAGCTCAATCACCTTCTTGCCGACTTTGTGAATATCCACGCGGCTGAGAAAGTCGATAAAGTTCCGGTAGGGCCCGTCCCCGCGGCATGCAACAATTTCCTCGGCAGGCTTTGCCCCTACGCCTTTAATGCCCAGAAAGCCGTAGACGATACGGCCGTCAACAACGGTAAAGAGCTTGTCAGATTGGTTGACATCAGGCGATTCTATCGTGATGCCCATCTGCCGGGCTTCGTCAATATATTCAGGCAGCTTATCGGTGTTGTTAATTTCGTTGGTAAGGTTTGCCGCCATAAATTCCGCGGGGAAATTTGCCTTGAGATAGGCTGTCTGATAGGCCAATACCGAATAGGCCGCGGCATGGCTTTTGTTAAAGCCGTACCCGGCAAAGGGGATAAGTATATCAAAGATACGGCCGGCATCGCTTTCCCTGTAGCCGCGTTTTACCGCGCCCGATACGAATTTCGCCTTCTCCTTGACCATAACCTCCATCTTTTTCTTTCCCATAGCCCGCCGCAGAAGATCCGCCTGCCCAAGACTGTAACCGGCTATGATCTGCGCCACCTGCATAACCTGTTCCTGGTAGACTATAACCCCGTAGGTTTCTTTCAGTATCCCCTCAAGGCTCGGATCGGGGTATTTGATCGCCTGCCTGCCCCATTTTGAATCGATGAACTGGGGGATATTGTCCATAGGCCCGGGCCGGTAGAGGGCGTTTAAGGCGATAAGGTCCTCGATACTTGAAGGCCGGGCGTCTTTCAATATCTTCTGCATACCCTCAGATTCAAACTGGAAGACCCCCGCGCTCTTCCCCTCTCCCAGCATAAGGAAGGCAGCCTCGTCATGCTCGTCAATATCTGTAATGTTAAAACCGGCATAGTTTCCGCCCCTAAGCCGTATAAGATCCTCGGTATGCTTTATAAGGGTAAGGGTTTTAAGACCGAGGAAGTCCATCTTGACAAGGCCCCGGTCCTCAATAAGACCCATAGTGAACTGGGTTGCCACAATACCGGTCTTGGCATCACGGTAGAGGGGCACATAGTCGGAAAGTTCCGATTTACCTATTACTATCCCGGCCGCGTGGAGGCTGGAATGCCGTTTCTTGCCTTCAAGTTTGCGGGCAATAGCAAAGAGTTCCTTATATTTTGCGTCCTGTTCCAACTCGCGGAGCGCGGGGTTGGCCGTAAAAGCCTTTTTCAGCGTCATCTTAGGATCGTCGGGAATGAGCTTGGCTATCATGTTCGATTCATCCAGACTGATGCCCAATGCCCGCGCTACATCCTTGATAACAGCCTTGGCTTTAAGCGTCCCAAAGGTTATGATCTGCCCAACCCTGTCCTTGCCGTATTTTTCGGTAACATATTTGATAACCTCTTCACGTCTTTCGAAGCAGAAGTCTACGTCAAAGTCCGGCATGGAGATACGTTCAGGATTGAGGAATCGTTCAAAAAGGAGATTGTACTTGAGCGGGTCAATATCGGTTATACGCAGAGAATAGGCCACGATGGAACCCGCCCCTGAACCGCGTCCCGGCCCTACCGGTATAGCGTTCTCCTTTGCCCAATTGATAAAATCCGCCACAATCAGAAAGTAACCGGTAAAGCCCATCTGAATAATGACGCGCAGCTCGTATTCGGCCCTTCCCTTTACATCCTCAAAGCGGCCGCCGTAACGTTCCTGAAGTCCCTTTACGGTTAAATGCCAAAGATACTGCCCGGCAGGTATCTCGTCTTCACTGTAAAGCGCCTTATCCGGCGGATCGCCCTTTTTCCGTGAACGAGCCTCCAGTACAGAACGTACCTTATCTTCAAAGGGCGACGCGCTGCCGGCAAAACCAGCGGGAATAGCAAAGTCGGGAAGCAGGGGGCCGGGCATGGGTACATCGGTAATGCAGCGTTCGGCGATTTTAACAGTATTGCTTATAGCTTCGGGGTATTCTTTGAAGAGGGCGGCCATCTCATCGCCAGTTTTAAAGTAGAATTCGTCGGTATCAAAGCGCAGCCGCTTTACTTCGGAACGTTTCTTGTTGGTGGATATGCACAGAAGTATGTCCTGGGCAACGGCGTCGTCCCGTTCAAGGTAATGTATGTCGTTGGTGGCGACAAGGGGTATGCCCCTGCGCCGGGAAATATCCGCGATAAGCGGGTTGGCCTTTTTCTGGGGCTCCAGGCGGTGATCCTGGAGTTCCAGGTAGAAGTTATCAGGCCCCAGAAGATCGCTAAACCAGACGGCCCGCTTTTCAGCCTCCTCCGCCTTCCCCTCAAGAAGCAGGCTGGGTATCTCCCCTGCTATACAGGCCGAAAGCCCGATAAGTCCTTTGTGGTATTTGACCAGCAGTTCTTCGTCTATGCGGGGTTTAAAGTAAAAACCTTCGGTATAGGCATAAGAGGAAAGTTTTACAAGGTTGAGGTAACCCTCTCTGGAGGCCGCCAGGAGTACAAGATGGTAGTACTTGTTCCCCGACTCTGATCCCTTTTTTTCAAACCGGGAGCCGGAGGCCATGTAGAATTCGCAGCCGATGATAGGATGAATAGGATTCTCCCGGGGTTTGTGTTCCCGATCCTCCTGACAGGCCGTTATAAATTCCAGAACTCCGAACATATTTCCGTGGTCGGTAATAGCCAGATGCTTCATCCCCAGGGATGCCGCCTTGTCCGCCAGGTTTTCAACCGAAGCGGCCCCGTCAAGCAGGGAAAAATCCGAATGTACATGCAGATGAACAAACTCAATCATACTCCATACTATAATTCCCAAGGGCTTTTCGTGCAAGTATGTCTATCCACAGAGCGGCGGTTTTACTTTTAACCGCGAAAAACGCGAAATATACGAAAAGGAAACATAGGAGTTTGTGGGCAAAGTCCCACAGGCTCCTAGGAAAGACCGGCGGCTATTTTTTACCGGGCTGCTTGGCATCTATCGAGTTGAGCAACACCGTAAACCTGTCCTTTTCGATAAGGTCGATAAGGCGGGCTTCGGTGTAGCGTTTGGCCTCCTCCGTATAGTTGCCGGCGGTAATGCAGACCCCCTTGCCGGCCTTTACGTCTTTAAGGTGGGAATGGAAATCGCGGACAATAAGTTCCCCCACGGCGCCCTGGCTGCGGATAAACCGGAACATAATCACATCCTGCCACCTGGCGGTATCCACTTCGGCAAGGATATCCGCCCATTCATTCTTGTTTACCGATATATTGGTGATCTTAATCTTTGCCCTGGGGTAGTAATTCATTACTACCTTACGGCATAACGCGACAAAATCAGCCGACGGGGCCATAATATACATCTGGAGATTCTGATTGGCGTTCAATTCCTGGTATCTGCTAATCAGTACGGCAACATCCTTATAATTTGAATTTTCAAGGCGTATCTGTTTCAGCAGCGGCATGGCCTTGCCTATATCGTTTTGCCTAAGATAACAAGCTGCCAGCTTATAGCGTAACTCCGTCAGTGTTTCCTGTTTGATATTCTGATGTTTAAGCCCTATCTCAAAATCCTGTAAGGCCTTGTCTATCTGCCCCTTTTCCATATTGATATTGCCCGAGTTGAGGCAGGCATTGGGACCCATAAGAGGGTCCGCCCGCAAATGGCCGAATATACGCAGGGCCTGATCCGTCTGATTAGCCTCGTAGTAACATTCTCCCAGCGTATAGAGTGATTCCTTGTCATCGGGCGCAAGATCTATAGCCTTGCGGATAAAGCTCATGGCATCCTTGGGCTTTTTAAGCCGGAAGAGGGCATGACCGAGAAGCCTGAGCGTCGGCGGATGTTCAGGATCGATCTTCCGGGCTTGCGAGAGAAATTGGACTGTCTTATCGTAGTTCTTACGATCAAATTCTATAGCGCCAAGATTATAATTCACTTCAAAACTATCAATTTGGAGTGTATGAGCAATGGTAAAGCCTTTATAGGCTTCTTCGGTCATACCAAGTTTCTGCGCTGAAATAGCATAGCGCAGATTCGCTTCATATTCATTAACACCCGCCCCGCCTATTTCTATAAGTATCGCATAGGTCTTCATTGCGCGATCCCAGGATTCTTCCCTGAAATAAATATCACCTATGGTATTAAGGGACTCCGCGTCACGGGGATTCTGGGACAACTTTTTATTCGCGGCCTTTAACAAGGCATCACGGTCCTTAGAGCCTTTTTCCTCTCTACCGCCCGCATCGTCTCCTCCCCTGGAACTGCCGGTAACTAACATTACAATTATAATCCCGACAACAAGCGTTGCTACCGCCGCCAGGACGGGAATCAAACTTTCCATAAACTGATTATCGGTAAAAATTCCATAGTTTTAAGCCGCAAAATTAATACTGCTGCGCATACTACCATTTCTTACAAATTTATAAAAAAATACCATTGCAAAAAATTTCTCCTTAATGTATAATAGTAAATAAGGAGTGTATTATGATTACTGGGCTTGCGCATCTTGCTGTTACTGCAAAGGATATGGATAGATCGCTTGATTTTTATATACGGGTGCTGGGCTTAAAAAAGGTATTTGAGCTTCCCGAACCCAATACAGGATCTCCCTGGATCATTTATCTCCAAGCAGGTTCACAGTTCATTGAATTATTCTATCATGGTTCCAGGGATAATCCTTGGGATCCTTCATTAAGAGGGTTTCATCATATCTGTTTACTGGTAGATGATATCCATAAAACGTTTAAACAGATTGAAGATGCGGGGTATAAGACGGATAAGGCTCCTAAGCAGGGCGTTGATAAGAATTGGCAGGCGTGGGTAACTGATCCTGACGGTGTGCGTATCGAACTTATGCAGATCGATACGGATTCACCCCAGGGCAAATTAATGGCAGGTAAATCGCTGTAAAAAGACTATAGTGTTTTTTATAACCGGCGGTTTTCGCCGGTTTTTTTTTGGAAGGGGCGTGTTTCGTTTCCTTGATTTACTGCTTAGTAGTGAAAGAGATGTCCGTTTCGTTGACGCCAGATATCGCTTGTGTTATATTATAGGTATCCAGTTTGGAAAAAGCCTGATTTCTTTTCTTTATGGAATAAGCAATGCAATATTTTGATACTCATGCCCACATTGGGCTAATTGTAGACGATGCTATTGATCAACTCATTGTGATTCAGGAAGCTAAACAGGCTTCTGTAAACCGAATCATCTCAATTTGCAATAGCCTCCACGATTTTGTGAGGGTTTACGATAATCTTAGAACAGCGGATAATGTGTACCATGCGGTAGGGGTTTCTCCTTCGGAGGTACAGAGCCAGGGAAAGGACTGGGCGCAGATCATCGAACAGAGCGTTAAGCAGCCGAGGGTTGTTGCGGTGGGGGAGATCGGTCTTGATTACTTCCGCAAATTTGGGGATAAGAAGTCCCAGATAGAGCTTTTTATCGGCCAGTTAGATTTAGCTAATAAATTGAACATGCCGGTTATCATCCACAACCGCGATGCGGGGAATGATGTACTTGACATACTGAGGGACAGGCTGCCGCCCCGGGGCGGCGTGCTTCACTGCTACTCGGAAAATGCCGATTATGCCAGGAGGGCCCTCAAACTGAACCTGTATTTCTCTTTTGCCGGCAATTTAACCTACCGGAATGCACGGAATCTCCACGAAACCGTAGGTGTTTTGCCCCTGGATCGTATCCTTATCGAATCGGAGAGCCCCTTCATGATTCCGGCGGATTACCGGGGCAAGCGTAACATGCCTAAATACCTGCCTACAACCGCCCGTTACCTTGCGGAAATGCTTAACGTTAACGAAGAAGAGCTGGCGGACATCCTTTGGGAGAATGCCAACCGCTTCTTCGGTTTGCCGAATGAATAGAGGGCTGTCTGAAATAGAGGTCAGGCCCGCAGGCAGGGAAATTCTTCATACTTTACATCCTGCTTCCCTGTACCGCCCTCTTGCAATCGGGTCTCTGCAATTGCCCGGCAACCTCTTCCTTGCACCGGCGGCCGGTTATACCGACAGGGCTTTCCGTTCTGTCTGTATTGAAGCCGGTGCGGATTTTACCTTTACCGAGCTTATCTCCAGCGAAGCCCTGATCCGTAATCCCCTGAATATAGACGGGTCCGATAAGGAATGGACAGGGACGGCAGGGCTCATGCGGCGGGCGTTTAATGAAAAGCGTTATGCAATACAGCTTTTCGGCTCGTCCCCGGATGTGATGTACAAGGCGGCAAGGCTCCTCGCGCCGTTCAAGTGCGAAGCTGTGGATATCAACTGCGGCTGCCCGGTACCCAAGGTAATCAAGACCGGCGCGGGTTCCGCTCTTATGCGCGATCCTGCGGCTCTGGGCCGGATAGTCGAGGCGGTTGTTAAGGCTTCAGGGGAAAGCCTGGGTTCCGTGCCGGTTACGGTAAAGCTGCGTTCGGGCTGGGACAGTTCATCCATAAATTATGCCGAATGCGCCCGCATTGCCGTAGATGCAGGCGCCGCAATGGTTACGCTGCATCCACGGACCAGGTCCCAGGCTTACGGGGGGAAAAGCGACTGGTCCCACATTGAGCGGCTTGCAGGCAGTCTGCCGGTTCCGGTAGCCGGTTCCGGCGATCTCTTCTGCGCGGAGGATGCGGAATGTATGCTCCGCAAGACCGGCTGCGCCGCGGTGATGTTTGCGCGGGGGGCAATGGGGAATCCATTCATCTTTTCCGCAGCCCGCGCTTTGCTTTTAGGCTTGCCTTACGACCCGCCCTGTATAGCGGACCGGGTACGGACCGGCTTCCGCCAGCTTCTGCTCCTTGCGGAGGACTGCGGCGAACATACCGCCTGCCTTGAGATGCGTAAGCAGTTCTGCGCCTATACCAGGGGCGGCCCAGGGGATCCAGGCATGGCGGGGGGCGCGGCGCTCCGCAGCCGCCTGGTTCATGCGGAAACTATTGAAGAATACCGTTCTTTATTCTACGATATGGGAATAGAGATTCCGTAGGCACCGTAAGGACATGGCGGGGCAGGGTGTAAAACATATACCCTAATGCGGTAAAGTATTGACATCGGCGGTATTCGGCATTACATTAAAAAGCGGATTATGTGTTTTTCAGTTTGTATCGATGCGGTATTCAGGGGGCTTGATCCCCTTGCCGCCTTGGAAAAGGTCCGGGAAGCGGGCTTTGCCGAGTATGAATTCTGGGGCTGGTGGAACAAGGATATAGAGGCGTTGAAAGCCAGGGCTTCCCTCCTTTCTCTTAAATGCCGCTGTCTTTGTGTTCAGAATATCGGCCTTACCGATCCGGACCGTCGGGGGGTATACCTTGCCGCTTTAAAGGATACTATCGAAGCGGCAAAGAAGCTGGGCGCTCCCTGCATCATATCCCAGCTTGGCATGGATACCGGAGCGGCAAGGGCTTTCCAGCATAGGGCTATAGTTGCCGGCCTCAAAGCCGCCGCCGCCCCGCTGGAAGACAGCGGACTGGTACTGCTTGCCGAACCCCTTAACGGCAGGGTCAACCATACGGGAACCTATCTTGAATCTTCGGATGAAGGCTTTGAACTTATCGAAGAGGCCGGAAGCAAGAATATAAGGCTCCTCTTCGATATCTACCACCAGCAGATTACCGAAGGCGATATTATAAGCAGGATAAGCGCCCATATTGATCTGATAGGTCATTTTCATGCGGCGGGCGTTCCCGGACGGCATGAGCTTTTCCTGGGAGAACTGGATTACGGCAGGATATTTAAGGCAATAGATACGCTGGGATATACGGGGGCTGTGGGCCTTGAGTATTTTCCTGAAAAAATTGCGGCAGGGGCAGGGGATGGTGAGCTTGCCCTGGAAAGCTTAAAGACTACAGGAAGACATTATGAGCTTTTCTAATCAATACCCTCGCTCCTATCCCAATACGGTTCTCATCCTCATAGCGATCAATGTACTCGTCTTTCTTGTTCAACAGATAGCTCCGAATATGGCGTTTTATGTATCCCTCAACATAGTTTCGGTAGCCAGGAATAGGTATTTCTGGCAGTTTTTTACCTATATGTTCGCTCACGGCAGTATGAGCCATCTTTTTTTCAACATGCTGGCCCTGTATATTTTTGGCGTACCGATAGAAAGGCGCATAGGCGCCCGGGATTTTATTTTCTATTATATGATTTGCGGTATTTTAGCCGGAATTTTCTCCTTCGCGGTTTTCTGGTTTACCCGTTCCTACTACACCTTTCTTTTGGGCGCATCCGGAGCAATCTTTGCCGTGCAGCTTGCGTTTGCCGTATTCTTCCCTACATCGATCATCTATATCTGGGGGATACTCCCCCTCCGCGCGCCTATCATGGTACTTATCTTTACCGGCATAGAGGTCTTCTCCACCGTAACCGGTTTTAACCGCTCGGTCGCCCATCTTACCCATCTGGCGGGCTTCGGTTTCGGCTGGATATACCTTCTGCTGTGGTTTAAGATAAACCCCTGGAAGTCGCTTACCGGAAGGTAGGCTTTATTTTGGGGGGCTTTAACTTCCATAGTTTCCCGCGCCTCTACCGGGGCAGTTGCAAAATATCAAATTTTGTAAACAAGGGGCGGTTGTATACAACTTTAGATTTGACCGATAATAATTATATGAAAAACAGCCGTATTATCTTGAGCATTTTTCTGGGTATAGCAGGCTTTACCCTCCCGCTTTTTCCTCAAAGCAGGGTTCCTGATATACTCCGCGGTGAAGTACAGGTAGAGACGGAGCCTCTTAACGCTTTTTATGTGCAGGATAACACCCCGCCCGGCATACAGACCATCAGGCGGCGGGCGCTGGAAGAATCGGCGGCCTATTTTTCCGCTATGATCTACGGCTGGTCCTTTAGCTACGACATAGGCGAGCGGGCCAGAGGCATAGAGGAGAACTTTGAACTCAAGCCGCTGGGATCTATCCCCTTCGGGGATCCGTCCCTCGTTCCTACTGAAGTTGAACTGCGCGGCATATATTTTCATCTCTGGTCCGACTACCGCCTTAAAGACAGTCAGAAACGCCGTATGATGCTTTGGAGATCGGGAACGGTCAAGACTATTCAGGGCTTGGGCAGCAGCGCCCTGGGGCCGCCGAAAGGGGACGATGATTGGTTTACATTCAAAAGAACCGCTCTTGAGGATGCGGCCCGTTCGGCAATTAGGGCCGCCCTGCGCAGCAACGAGCGGAACCGCCCTAAACAGGCGCACGGCTTTATCAGCCTGGCCCAATTTCCGCTCTACGGGCTGGCCCATGGCGGTCTTGCGGTATCGGCCCGCTTCCTGCTGGAGCTTACCGAGATCGTTCCCTTCGCGGCTTATTAAAGCCGGTGTGGAACGTACAGCCCCGCTTTTCCCGATAGTTAAAGGAAACCCTTAAATCTAAGGCGGCTTTCTCAAAAATTGAAGTTTTGGGAAAGCATCTATCTATAAATAGGCTTGGTATGAGCCTTTAACCGGAAGGGCAGGGGATCCTGCATTCCAACAAAAAAAGCCTATAGGCAATGTTTAGGAGAGGAACAATGATTCAGAATAATCCGCAGCAAAAACCAAAGGTCATTGAAGATCTACGGAAGGCCGTTGAACACCGCGCCGTCTGGATGTACCTGCTTATCGACGAGGCGGTTAAACAGGGGCTAAACCCTGAGTTTGCCCGCAAAGCTATTTTCCGGTGCGGATGCTTTCACGGTGATAACAAATTCAGGCAAACATCCAGCCTTACGGAGTTTGCACAGCAGTTTGCCGATCCCAACGTAACGGAGATATTTGAAATGGATGTCCATTCCAGCGATCAGGAACTTGCCATAGACTTCCATTACTGTCCTCTTGTAGCGGCTTGGCTGAAATTTACCAGTGATGAAAAGAAGATAGCCGAACTCTGCGATATTGCTATGGACGGAGACAGGGGCATAGCCAGCCGTTTCGATACATTCGATTTTTCCTTGGGGCAAACAATAGCCAAGGGCGGCAAGGTCTGTCAAATACGCTTTAAAAAGAAGTAGCGTCTATCCCGCAAAAAACGCCTCTAATGTTATCGCCGGTTTGATGGAAGAACATGAAATAGGGGCTTCGACGGCGGTAATGTGGAAGGAAATTGTCTGCCCTGATAATGAGCGGTCAAGTTTTTAACCAAACGTATCTATTTATTATAGAATAAATACAATGACGATACCCCGCCATATTATTGGCGGGGGAATTGAACCGCCCCAGATCCCCGCGAACGGGCTCTTGGGTATTATTTAACCCTTAGCCGCCCCTTTCACGAGCTTTTATCGCGGCATGGCGCCCCGGCGTTTATTGACATCCGCCCCCTACTTCGCCGAATACTTCCATGAAAGGAACAATCCTGCTCCGTAGGTATATTTACCCGCCTTCTTGCCCTGGCGCTCGTAGTACCACATAAAACCATTGGCATATTTATTGTCATACATATTGCCGCCGTTGAGCATAAGATCAGCAAGGGTACGGTCATAAACACTACCACTGCCGGCCATAACGGCAGGATCACCACTGACACGTCTTCCAGAGCTTTCATATCTTGCCTTTTCTTCCGGCGAAAGCGAAACCGGAATAAAGGTAACATTGGCTGGAATACTAACGGCTAAATAGAACCCTCCCTTGGTGTTGTAGTAAAACGCATTATCCACAATAGATGTAACGCCCTTACCGATGACAATGTCCCTTAGCGGGTTGTAGGCAAACGCGCTATTCCCGATGGTAGTAACGCTGTCGGGAATGACAACGCTGGACAGTTGGTTGTTGGCAAACGCGTTATCCCCGATGGTAGTAACGCCATAAGGAATGACAACGCTGGACAGTTGCTTTTCGGCAAACGCCTTATTCCCGATGGCGGCAACCGGTTCAGCCCAGAGCGTTGCCGGAATAATAAGAGGATTACGGTAACGGCCGGTATCAACGCCGGAGCGGAAGCCCCTGAGAATACCGTTTTCAACAACCAGATAAGTATTATCCTCCCAATCGGGAATCATCGTTATCTGGAAAGGCGTTTGTTCCGGCTGCGCCCCGTTCACCGACGCCACCCGTATGGACATCCCCCCGTCGCTTATATCCGCCGCTTTCACCGCGTTGAAGGTGAGGGTAACAAAATCATCCGTGTTGTATGCAATGGAGACCTGGTTTCCGTCCCGCCGGGGGCTGTATTCCGCGCGCCGGCTGTAGGTTTGGCTGCCGATTGCCGTACCCTGGTCGTTGACCAGTTCAAAGACCACGTTTATGTCGTGGCGCCAGGACGCATTGAAGGGATTTTGCCGCGTTACGCCGCTCCCGGGCCAGTTCCCCAGGCCCCACTCGTCTTTATGACCGGTTTTGTTTAAGCCGTCATACACGGCGCCGTAGACGCTTTGCGCCGCTATCCGTACCGAATCAAACCAGTATATGTGCCCCCGTAAATTAGTCTCGAAACGCGCGTCCCTGGTTTCGGTTTGGTAGTTGATGTCCCCCCACTGTATATCGTTGGAATAATAGAGCGCGTAGGGCGGGTTTTCGGAGGCGGAACTAATCAGATTGTAGATAGTTTCTTCGGTCTCCGTGAGCAGGGCAATCCAGTCCTTGCGCTGCTGAATAAGATCCCGGGTACCCGCTCCGATGCTTCCGCTGGCAATCTGCGCGGTCAGGGTGGACGCCCGGCCCGCGGTTTGCAGCATCGAGGGGTCTATGGCGGCGGCCTGGGTGTAATAGATGGCGGCTTCGGCGGTTCTGCCGCCCCGGTCGGCGGCATAGCCCATGGCGTCCGCGGTCTGGGCGGCCACCGTCTGCGCCCGGGCAGCCCCGGCAAGTTCCGCCTTTGCCCGATCGGTAAGCTGTACGCCCATTTTTTGGAGCAGGTCCAATGACGCCCGGTTGATGCTCGTAAAGTTACTCAGTTCCATTAAAGTACAGGGTTCCGCATAGGAAGCCACGGTTATACTGCCGGGGCTTTCGATAACCTGGATTTGCATGGTGTAGCCCGCGGCGGTTTTGATGATAGACCCGCTCAGAATATAGTCAGGAGGAGCCTCATGGAACAAATTCATCTCATCCAGCGCGTCATCGTCCCAGAGGCCGGACGCCAACACTTCGGTGGCTTGGCTGTCGAGCGCCACCTTGTCCGTTACGGCTATGGCGGAATACTCCGTAAAGTTTCTGATAAACCTCGTCCGCGCCACTTCGGGGAGATTGCCCTGATTTTCCGCAAGGCCGTCTCCCCGCAGCGAGAGAATGGCAATGCGCGTCCCCTTGCCGCCGTCCCCGGTAAAGTAGGAATTTGACGGCGCGGCCCGCTCTTCCGCCGCTGCTGCTGTCGCCGTCCGCGCGGCGCCGCCCGAAGAAGTGCAGGAACTAAAGCCCTCCGCCAGGGCAAGAAATACCGCTAAAAGCCCGATAAAAACACCTGTCTTTTTCATTCAATAACTCCCAATATAATTTTTTACTCTAAAAACTGTTATACTATTTTATACCAAATTTCCTCATATTGTCAATTATTCCATATATTTTCCCAGCAGTTTTACTTTTAAACACGAAATGTACGAAAAGAAAACAACCGCGAAGGGAAGAAAAAGAATGGCGAGCCCAAGAACCCGCTCACGCGGGGGAGGCAGAGCATTATTCTTGACCCAAACTTAAGAACGAAGAAATTTTACCGCAAAGGAACCCAGGGGTTCC
>JAISQR010000170.1 GCA_031274035.1 Treponema sp.
GTATGTTTTTTGAAAAAACCTTCAACAAGGAAGCGGGCATTCCCCAGGTTGACGCCCGGAAAGGCGCCAAATAGATCGCTGAAATCGTGCAAAAAACGATGGGTTTCAAAGGTGAATTCGGCTATGCCATGTGATAGGGGGAAAACAAGGCTGAGATAAGAAAGGGTTTTACACCAAAAAGAAAGCCGGCTGTACCCGCTTATACGGGGGGCCGGTTTTTTAATGGGCAGATGAAATAATCCGCTACGTTATATCACTTATCGTCCGTAAGGCAGTTTACAAGCGCACTTACGGCCTTGAGATCCCGTTCATCCAAAAGCCCGATTCTTTCTACTATCTCTCGTATTTTCGGATTGGAAGGACGTTTTTTCGGTTCTGCGCCGGTAAGAAGATAGTCAAGAGAAACCTCCAGCGCATGGGCAATGGCCAGCGCCTCATCCGCACGGGGCATGATCTTGCGGCTTTTCCATGCGGAAAAAGTCCCCTTGGGAATGCCGGTTTTGCGGTATAAATACCCATAGCTGGTTTTTTGCCGCTCCACCTCCTTTTTGACAATTTTCCAGAAAAGCACAGCATCCATAATGCAGATTATGACAGATATGGTTTTATTTTTAAGAAATTGATACTTGACAATTGTCTGTATTTACATTATTATATGCAAATATTATGTATTAGCAGACTATTTATTTAATAAAAACCGGTGAACGGCATAGAGACAGTTGTCGTTCCTTTTTTTATAGGGGTATAGCGCCGTATAGATGAAGTCCGGCGGTATAATATTTTTTCCAAATTAAGGAGGCAAAAAATGAAAGAAAAGAAGGGGCCGAAATTCTGGCTCGGTGTTTCGCTTATTCTGATTCTGATCAGTTGTATTGGGGCTTCTATCCTGCAATCCAATTTTGGCTCGGTAAGAATAAGGGATATTTATTTAGGGACTGATCAGCAGCAACAGCTTCATGCGCTTATGTTTATTCCCAAAAACGCATCGGCTGAACATAAAGTACCGGTGGTAATAACCAGCCATGGCTGGCTTAACAGCGCCGAGGTGCAGGACGCCGCATCAATAGAATTATCCCGCCGCGGCATTATGGTAATAGCCATGGACGCATACAGCCATGGCATGTCAAGTAATGTTAGATTAAAGGAGGGCTTATTTCCCCAAATCGATATTGACGGTATGGGCATGGTCCCTCTGGTTGAATATGTAAGCAGCGGCATTTTGGATTATGTTGATACATCCCGTATTGGCGTCATGGGCCATTCCATGGGCGGCATGAATTCTTATACTACCATCCGTCATTATGGACGCATGTACAAAGCGGCTGTTGAAGATGCCAAAAAGCCGTCATCGGACGGCGGCAGTACCATTACCACCGCGGAACAGGCTCATGCCAATTCATTAAACAAGGTTTATGCCGCGTTCCCCACAGGTGCACCGCCGTCAATTAACAATTGGGATGAAACATTCTGCAATGTAGGTATCCTGCTTGGCAGCCTGGAAGAGCTGGGTAGCATGGTTAAAGGTGGAAAGCCCTTCCTTTTCGGAGAATCCCCCGATGGTGTTGAGGCAATCAACTCAAGTCTGCCTGACGATCAGAAGATCAGTTCTGTAGAGCTGGGTAAATATTATGGTAATAAAGACAACGGAACCCTGCGTGTTATTTACCAGCCCAAAATAACTCATCCGTGGATACACTTTTCATACCGGGCTACTGCGGATCTCATAGAATACTGGAATACGGTATTCGGCTTGAACAATGTTTTAGGCAAGGGTAATCAAATCTGGAACATCAAGGAATTTTTCAATTTAATCGGTTTAGTCGGAATATTCCTGCTTTTAGTGCCTTTGGCCCAAATCCTGTTCATATTCCCCGTATTTTCTGATCTGAAAGGTTCAGAACCGGCGAAGCTTCCTGCCCTTACGGCATCAAGCAAAAAACTGTTTTGGGGCGGCTGGGTCCTCTGCGGAGCGGTGTCCTTTGTAACAACACTGCTCGCCATACCGGTTCTCAAACTACTATTCCCGGCTTCTGTTGCATTGACTCCATCCCTGTTCTTTGGCGCAGAAATGACCAACGTAATAATGGTATGGGCATTTATGAACGGCGTTTTCTGCCTGTTCTGGTTCTGGCTGACGTATAAAAAAGTCACCAGTAAAAACGGCGTAACAGCGGAAATGATAGGGTGGAAGATCAGCGGCAAACATATTCTTAAAACCCTTGGCCTTACAATCAGCATTATAACCATAGTTTATGCTGTTATCACGTTCTGCCGCTGGTTGTTCATGACGGATTTCCGTATCTGGACGCCTGCCTTAAAAACATTTAAGCCGGACAAGCTGGTTACCATGATACCGTATCTGCCCTTCTATTTTGTTTTCTTTCTGGCGAACGGCCTCCTTGTAAACGGCGCCAACCGCATTGAAGGCATGAGCGAAAGAAAAAATCTTTTTATCTGCGGCCTTGGAAATATCCTTGGACCTACACTGCTCTGGGCTATTCAATACGGTACGCTTATCGTTACCAACAATGTATGGCTGGAAACCGACTGGATTTGTATATTGGTCATAGCGTTCTGTATCCCTCAGCTTTTCGTCGCAGCCTATATAAGCCGGTATTGCTTTAAAATTACCGGCAAGGTCTGGCTTGGCGCCATGGTAAATACCTTTATATGGGTAATGCTCGGTATCATGAACACTTGTATCACCGGCGCTTTCTTTTAAAAATATACGGATCGTATCGTACAAACCGATTCAGCCGGAATGGTTTTGTACGATACACCTTCACTTCCAAAAAAAGCCGGCAGGGTTTGTTTAACCATGCCGGCTTTTTTATGCTCTGATGTAAAACAAGAAAGATAACCACAGACAACACAGACTTTTGGTTTGAAATTCCGGTTTTGTCCGTGCCGGTCAGTCTTGTCCGTGGTTTCTTCTCTTTCCTACCCCTGGGCTTTTTCCAGTTCCGCCTGGGCTACCGCCAGGAGGGCGATAGGCACCGAATAGGGGGAACAGGACACGTAATTCAGCCCCGAATCCATGCAGAAACGCACGTTTCCGGGGTTCGCCCCATGCTCGCCGCAGAGGCCGCAGACCAGATCCGGCCGGGTAAGCCGTCCCCGCTCCACCGCCATGGCTATCAGTTCCTTGACACGGGGGTCCAGGGTACTGAAAGGATTTCCCACGATGAGGTCAAAGAGGGTGTAGTCGGGCATGAAGGCGGTAAAGTCATCCCGGGAAATTCCCAAGGTGGTCTGAGTGAGGTCATTGGTACCGAAGCTGAAGAAACGGCCGTACTTGGCTATGTCCCCCGCTCCCAAAGCGGCGGCGGGAAGTTCTATCATGGTGCCGATCTGGTACTCAACCGGTTTGGCCTTTTTCGTTTTCCTCAATTCCTCCTCAATATCCACAATACCCGTATAGCTTGAACCTTCGATCTTTTTCCCGTAGGCGATAAGCTTGAGTTCCGAATCATTCATCACGATGGGCACCATGATCTCCGGCCGGGCGTCAATCTTTTCGGAGCGGAGCTTGTAAGCGGCCTCAAATATGGCCTTGACCTGCATGGCGTATATCTCCGGGTAGGATACGGCGATACGGCAGCCCCGGTGGCCCAGCATGGGATTGAATTCATGGAGGGCCTCGATACTGGCAAGCACATCCGCTCTGGCAACCTTGACCTTTTTGGTTTTTGCCATGTGATCCAGATACGTTTTAAGCTCATCGTCATTGTGGGGCATAAATTCATGAAGCGGCGAATCAAGGAGCCTGATGGTCACTTCCTTCCCCGCCATGGCCTTGAGTATGCCGTAGAAGTCATCCCGCTGCATAACCTGGAGTTTGGCAAGGGCCTTGTCCCGGTCTTTTTTGGAATCCGAGAGGAGCATTTCACGGAACACGTTGATACGTTCCGCCTTGAAGAACATGTGCTCCGTCCGGCAGAGGCCGATACCGTCGGCGCCGAAGGACAGTGCCAGAGCCGCGTCCCGCGGGGTGTCGGCGTTTGCCCTGACATAGAACTTTTTGAGGAAGCCCTTGGAAAGGGTGATAAAGTCAAGCAACCCTGATTCTTCAGGGTCCGGCTCTATAAGTTCCGCCGTTCCCAGGTACACGGTAGACTGGCCGTAGAAGGGCACATTGATGGTAACATAGTCCCCTTCGGAGAACGCAAAATCCCCGAGGCTTGCCTTTTTCCCCTTGATCTTGAGATCGGGAGCGACAAGCGACACCTTTCCGTACTGGCGGGCGACAACCGACGCGTGGGCGGAATAGCCCCCTTCGGCGGTAAGAACCCCGGTGGAAACCTCTATGGCTTTGACATCCTCGGCAAAGGAGGAAATGAGAACGAGAATAAACCTGTCATCTTCCCCCTTCTGATGGGCGATCTTCTTCGCCTCAAGAAGGCTGTCGGTGCTGAAATAGACCCTGCCTATGGCGGCGCCCGGAGCGCCGGCTATGACTCCTGTCCAGCTCTTGAGCCCTTTAACGCTGGGAGTATCAATGATGGGGTGAAGAATTTCATTGAGCCGCAGGGGTTCTATGGCCTTCACCACATAGGCGTTATCCACGATCTTCCGTTTGGCAAGATCCAGAAGGAGCTTGATATCGGACTGGGTGGACTTCTGATCCACCAGCCGCTGTTCGATCAACCAGAGCTTCCCGTTTTCCACGGTAAAGCGCACCTGCCTTATTTCCTTGAATTTATCTTCCAGAGTCCAGGCGATTTTCTGGAGGTCTTTAAGATGACCGGCGCTTATCTTTTCGATACTCTGTCCGGTCGCGCCTATTTCATTGAATTTACCCCGGAAAAATTGGCCCTGGAGCTTTTTCTCCCCGGTAACCACATTGCGGCTGAAAAAGTCCCCGGAACAGGAGTCCTTGCCGTAGTTGCCATATACCATGGGCTGAATCAAAAGAGCCGTATCCCGGTCGTTCTGATCGTCCATCTGAAGCATCTTGGAAATCTCGCTCAGGGTGATAAGAAGCTGATCCTCCGCGGTATCAAAGAAACCTTTGGGGAAATATTTGGCGTATTCGTCCATATATTCTTCGGCACTCTTGTCTATCGTGACCGGTTTTTCCTTTTTGCCCAGTTCATTGG
>JAISQR010000173.1 GCA_031274035.1 Treponema sp.
CGGAGCATAATGGAGTTTTACGACCGGGTGAGGATAGTATGGCGGAAATGGCTTAACCAGAGAAGCCGGAAAACGGATCGAAACTGGAAATCATTTTTAGCCTATCTGGACAATTATCCACTCCCGAACCCCCGGATAATGCACTCATATTGCTGAGCGAAACTTTGACCAGAGGAATCGGATGCCGCGGACCTGCGGTCCGAAAATTGGGCACGTCCGGGTCTGCGAGGGCTCCGGGTGGGCAACCGCCCGGTTCTACTCGGCCACCATATGCGTTTACGGTGGGACATTTTTGAGCTTTCGGAGCTTGAAGGATTCTCGATGAAAGAAATCACGGCGAAAACCGGAGCGCCGGTAAACACCGTGTTGTCGCGGAAGTATTACGCAGTACTATTTTTGCGGCACCGGCTGAGAGAATTATATGACGACGTGATGGGAATGGACTAATGGGACGTTCAGTTGCTTAGAACCCAGCTTCCGTTATTCGGTCAGCTAATTCTTTGTTATACAAGCAAATAAGGAATGGGCGATACTGGATTTGAACCAGTGACTTCTACCGTGTGAAGGTAGCACTCTCCCGCTGAGTTAATCACCCCCGAAAAGAACCTTTATATTAAAAATCAACCTCTAGCCTGGAACGAATTCTAATAAGGAATATTTTATTTTACTATCGGGTTTCTAATATGTCAATACCCCGCATTGCCTATGTCGCCGTTCAATAGAAATGTCCCTTTAAGGCCCTTTTCCTCAGTCTTTGGGAAGGCTATCTACTATAGCTTATTTCCCCACTTTACTATCGTTATTATCTTGCATCTAAGCCTTGATGCCCCTTAGAGACACTATTTTCCATTTACTTTCAGCCTTAAATTCCACAAAAAGGGGACATTTTCACTGATTTTTAACATGGGCTCCTGACGGGAAAATTTAACGCAATAAAAAAACCGGACTACATAGTTATTAGTTGCCGTCCGTTCATGCTCAAAATATAGGATGTCCTTGATATCCATCGTTCCCAAAGGTACCGGGGCGTCCGCTACCTCTGCCGCCGGACGGGAAAACGTGCTGTTCATCTTGGGAAGACAGGTCTCGACGAGAAACCGGTTCGCCGCTCACGGCTAACCGTTCCGCATCCATCGGTTCCCTCACCAGTGCAACGCATCGGCTGCGTTTTTTCGGAGCCCGAGCCGCCACTGGCCCGGTTTGCCGAAAGGCAGAAAAGCATATACAGACCTGTTAGGCGCAATTGGGCTAAAACAATGCAAGTATAAAAAATCATACACTTGGATAAATTTTTATCTCATATAATAATAATGGACAGGGCGTTGCTGTATCCATAATTCTGATGGACAAAAGTAGTGTTATACATACACGGCAATAACCTCTGTGTAATGGGCCGGGCCGCCGCCGGTCATGGAATATACCAGGTCAAAGCTCTTGAAACTGCCGGAAAAGGCAAGCACCAAATTGATAAAAATGACATACCCCATCATCGGGGTGATAATTCTGAAAAAGATGCTTCCTTCTCGCGCCCCCTCAAGCTGGGCGGCCTCGATAACCGAATGGGGGATGCGTTGCAGGTTCGCAAGAAATATTACCCAAAAAGGCTCGTTTGCTGCCAGAGTAATACAACCATAATAGGCACAATGGCCAAGCCCTTATTTTCTACGATACTCATAATGTATTCCCGGTTTCCGGTAAGGGCCCGGATCATCGCGGTAAAAATTCCCAAGCTGGGCGACAATCACCGAAGAACTGGTGATGGGAAGAAAGATCAAGGCCTCAAAGAGATCGGCCTTCTTAACCATTTTGCGGTGCAGCATATAGGCAAGCAGCAGACCCAGAGGAATCTGACCGAATATGGACACCAGCACAATCATGATGTTGTTGCGGACGCCGATAAGAAACACCGGATCGGTAAGCATCCTGATATAGTTGTCCAGGCCGGCAAACCACATTTCGCCGTACCCCTTCCATTGGGTAAACCCCAGAACAAAACTGAAGCCCAGGGGAAAAATGAGCACACTGATAAAAACGATAAAAGCGGGCAAAATGAAACAGTAATAACTTATCTTTTTTGATTGTTTATAGCCTATACGACACCCCTTTTTTACATGAAACAGGAGAGGACGGAAACCTTTGATTGTATGCGAAGGGTACATACCCAAGAACCTGCTTTGCAGGGGAGCTTTAGGGCGTATTAAGGGTATGTACCCTGAGTCAAATACCTTACCAGAACAACATATCTCGCCCTTCAGGGCGAGGTTGTTGATTGAACAAAAATTCCACAGGCTCCCGGCGCCTTGATTGGAAGGCGCGGTCAATACCTCGACAGATCTTTGGTCTGCGATTGCTCCGGAAAATTTATCCTCCCAAAACAAGTTGAAAATAATCCTCGAATCGGGGTATGGACCCAAGAACCCGCTCACCGGTTCGCAGGGGAGAGTACAATCGGACCGAAAGTCCGTACTTTCCTATCCAACAAAGATACCCAGGAGTTTGCTCCTAGTACCCCATAAAGTCAAATAGTACTTATATCCGAAATAGTTTTCTCCGATAATCTGAGTAACGGAGGGAAAAATGTTAAAACCGAATATAAAGTACCGGGTAACCCTGACCCG
>JAISQR010000199.1 GCA_031274035.1 Treponema sp.
TATCTCTTTTAGAGATAGCAAAGTTTGAACGTGACCATGGGGAATTGCCGTTCAGTTATTCCGGCGACAATTGGGTATATGACGCTTTTTGCGAATACCAGAAAAGAAGCGGTGTTATATATTCCCAATTTCTTACGCCTGCTGCAACGGTGGACCGTATGCTTCATTTTGCAGGGAAGTATTTCAAAAACAACGATGTTCTGGAGCCATGCTGCGGGACAGGGCAGATAACTAAAGAACTGCTTAAAAACGAATACGCGGTAACGGCTTTTGACATAGACGCCGAAATGGTTGAATTTATTAATTTTCAGTACCCTGAACTGAACGCCCGAGTGTGTGACTTCAAAATATATGAAGGGAACCATAATCAGATAATTGCCAACCCTCCCTATGAATTACCGGAATTAAGCGCTTTTTTGCAATGGGTACTGGATATTCAGACATCGGGGGGAATATCCGTTTTGTTACTTCCCAAGGGTTTTGTCGAAAAAACCAAGCCCAAGGCTTTGGTAAGTACATTGCATCAATTATCAGTACAGGAAAAAGAAGATATGAGGGAGTCATTTTTAAGGACTTCAACATCAGCCGAGATCGTGGTACTGAAAAAATTATGATATACCGACCGTAAAGTATTGCGGTCCCTGGTGGAAACATTATAGGAGGATTGGTTATGACGGAAATTGAAACATTGAAGAAAGAAATTTATGAAACGGCAGTCGAATACAACAGTAAAATGACACTTGTTAGGAGCCTGGAGAATAAAAGGCTGGAATACAAACGCCTCCTTAACCAATACGAGGAACATATCAGGATTGTTGAAAAACATATGGCCGAATTAGACAAGAAGGGCATGGAACTTACGGCGCGGCTTGAGAAACTGGAAAAAGAAGATGATAGTCAGAAGGAGGCGGGAAAGATATGACAAAGCAGGAAGCGAAGGAACTCTGTTTGGAGGTTTGGGGGTATTTGAGGGATCATCCTGATGTTGAGTACAAGGAAGATTTACCGCAAGAGCTATACAACTGTATTAGGCGGCTGGAAAGCAGTTGTCCTTTATATGAATAGAATAAAAATGACTAATATCCAAAAAAAAGAAGTCAAAAAAACTGCCCGGAACCTATACCGGGACAGGCGTATCTCCCTGAAAATGGCAATCTGGGCCATGAAAAATGCCGGATATACCAGAGGGGAAACAAGTAAATGGCTTGGACTGGAAAAAAAGGAGAATGACAAATGAAAGCAAGGAAATTGCGGGAATTATTAGGCGATCCGGGATATATAATATCACAGGGAGAAGATGATATTCGTATAGGTTCGGTATATTGTACTGACTTGATTAGCGTGAACAAAAAAACGCTTAAAGTCAAATATGCCCTTGATACCTCCCATGAGGGGAGAAAGTCATTAAGAAGCGAGGTACTACAATCAATTTGGGATACCCTTCACCGGCTGATAGAGACCGGGAAAATCCGGGAAATTATAGGCGGGAAGGATATTATTGAAAACCCGTTCCCCGTTTTCACGGCCCGGTATGGGAAACTGGTGGAAAGCGTTACCGACAAATACGGTTGGCCCAACGTGGATGATGACGGTATCCTTATGTATGACAATACCCATTTTCCGACAAAAAAGGCGGCCCTGAAAAGGGGAATTGAGGAATTGTCCGCACGGATTATATCTTATAACAGGATGATCGGGGAGTATAGGGACAAGCTCAAAGAAACTATTCGGGGGAGACAGGAATCCGGCATAAAGCGTAAAGAATTGAGGGACCGAATGAAACACTTATCCGATCAGGACCGGCGCTGCCCGTTTCCCGAAATGGATAATCAGCAATGCCATAACTTTAACGGCGGCGAGTGTATAAACGGGATCGAGTGTCCAAAAATAAGAACAGAGGAGTAATTAACCATGGGACGGCAAAGCACCTACAAGAGGATCCGGGGGGCGGTGGACAAGCAAAAGCATAAGGTCATTATAGACTATATGCGGAATAACTGGGATGTGGTATTGAATTCCAGCGTATCAATGATGAAAACGCTGGATTTCCCTACCCGGTTCCGGTTTGGCCTGGATATAATTTTCGGCAAACGCAAAAAAGCTATGCGGGCAATCCGGGAAGAAAAGGAAGCGACCCCGCCGAAATCCGAGGAAGCGCCGGACAAAACCTAAAAATCGGTTGAAAACCCACCCGGAATAGTATACCATCAGTATCAAAAGCAAATTCCGAACGTTCGGAAAAGCTCCGGTTCGCTGCCGGGGTGGAGGGAATAGTGGAGAAGATGGCCCTGGGTGTCCATGAGTTTATCGAACAACTCATAACGGAAGGCGTGTACGGCGATGTAACCTTCAAATTTGAGGCCGGAGAGATAAAAACCATACACCAAAACCTGGTATGGAAGATGAAGGACCTTTATGAAGCCGCCGACCAGGGGCTTAAAAAGCCCCCCATCAAGACCGACAGACCGCCGTTAAAGCGGAAACGGCTGATAATACGACCGGGGGCGGTGCCAAGTGGCAGTAATTTGTCCTGACTGCGGCCGCCCGGTGCGCTATATAAACGCCGCCAGGGGCGAAGATATTTACATGGTGGACGTGGACACCATAAATCTTGTCCGAAAGCGGGCGGATTTTAACGGGATACCGGGCCCATAAATGCCCGAAAGGTAAAGGTAATGCCAAGAGCGAAAAAAACGGAAACGCCGGAGGAGAAGAAACAGCCTAAAGGCCAGATAAACACCCTGCCCGATGGGTCCATTCTGGATCTTTCTACCTTGCCTGTGGGAGATATTAAATTAACTGATCGAGAGAGAAAATTTATATTTTGGTACACCTTCCCCGGAACGGACGCCTTTCAACACCAGACAAGGGCGGCGGTCATGGCCGGCTACAAAAAGGAAAACGCCTTTGTCCAGGGGTGCCAAATACGGCAAAAAGAGCATATTTCCGCCGCCATTAAGAAAATTATGGATTCCAAGGTAAAGGCCGACCTGGAAGAGGAATACCATAAAATTATTGAGCTAAAAAAGCGCCGGATACATTATGACGTGGG
>JAISQR010000208.1 GCA_031274035.1 Treponema sp.
GCAAAGGCGCCCCTCCGGTAATGGTGTATATGTTTATGCTGAATAACAAAGACAGATACACCATTACAGAGATGACCGAAGTATTCGGAGTGAGCCGGAGCGCCTATTACCGGTGGGTAAGGCAGGGGGTATCAGACAAGCGGGACCGTGCGGACGCGGAACTGGTGGCGGTTCTACAGGCCATCCAGAAGGAGCATCACGGGAGGTACGGGACACCGCGGATGCAGGTGGAACTACGGAAACGGGGTATACGGGTAAGCCGGAAACGGATAGCGAAACTGCTTAAAAAGCACGGTTTAAACGCGAAAAGGCGGCGAAAGTTCATACCGACAACCAATTCGAACCACGGCCTGCCGGTGTGTGAAAACATCCTGAACCGGGATTTCCATGCCGCGGGCCCCGGGGAGAAATGGGTGTCCGACATAACCTACCTGCGTACCGTTGGAGGCTGGCTGTACCTGACGGTTGTTCTGGACCTGTTTGACCGGAAGGTCATTGGCTGGGCGTTCAGCGGGGATATGACGGCGGAGCATACCACCGTTCCCGCGCTGGCCATGGCCTTGATGAACCGCCGCCCCCAGGCCGGTTTGATATTTCATTCCGACCGGGGAGTGCAGTACTGCGCGGCGTCATTCAGGGCCACACTGAACGAGGGGTGCCCTCAGGTCAGGCAAAGCATGAGCCGGAAAGGGAACTGCTGGGACAACGCCTGTGCGGAGAGTTTTTTCAAAACCCTCAAGAGCGAAGTTGATACGCTGGACGGGAAACAACGGGCATCGGAAGTACGGGATTCGGTGTTTGAATACATCGAGAGCTACTACAACCGGCAACGGCTGCATTCGGCACTTGACTATTCGACACCGGCTGAGGCATTATGTGTAAAAGTGGCTTAACCTGCTGTCCACCCAACCGGGGCAATTCCACCCCAGCTTCTTTAAATGCCCCGTCTCTTGCGCTATCCCCAGGACTTTGATAAACGCCTCTTTAAACGCTTCCCTGTTTTCACGCCTGAACGCGCATATCACGCTGAACTCAGGGTGCGCTTTCCCTCCGCAGATGTACCGCACCGCTACATCGGTATAGGTCGCCTGCTGTATCCGCCGGGAACTGAATGTTCCGGTTATATAACAATACACCAACAGCTCCAGCATCATTGCGGGCGGATACTGTTCATCCCCGCTTCCCCGCCGGTTGATTTTGAAGCTCTGTAAGTCAAGCCGTTCTATTATGTCTACAATGAAATCAACAACCCCACGGCAAGCCATGGGGTATGTTGTTCTCTTGAGGTGTTGGACTCGGGTTTAATACCCTGGCAAGCCGCGGGGTATTAAACCCTCGCCACGAATAAACCAAATGGTTGCGGAAACGAAGTTTCCGATGGCAGCCATTCCCGCAAAGCCGGCGGGAAAAACATGGGACCCGGTCTATGTTTACCAGTCGTACACTCTCATAGGGGAATTTTACCGGAAGAGGCGGCGGCGTGTCCGATAGGACTTTGGTGAATTTTTGCTCAGTGCGCCTTTGGCGCACCTTCATGCACAAAATCCACAAGTGCGACAGGCTGCGTCAAAAAAGCGGAAAACCGGCCAATCTTTACCGGCCTTGTCCAGCCTCCGTTGTATAGAATTCCTTAATATAGGCTTCCACGTCGGTGCGTGTGCCGTTAAAGGGGCCGGGTTTTTCCATCTTGAGGGAAACCAACGCGGCCGCGGTGAGGAGCGCCTGGACTATATCCTCTTTCAGCCTTTCGGTAATATAGCTGGAAAAGCAGGTATCCCCCCGGCCGCTCCGTCCTGACAGGTTGCGGGACTTGATGGGCTGGGTATAGATGCGCTTTCCATCGTAGACGAGAACCTCCGTATTATGGGTGATCATAACCTCCTGTGCGCCCCAGCCGTAGAGGGTTCTGGCAGCTTCGGCCCGGTCGGTAAGACCCGTAAGAATTTCCGCCTCCGCGGCATCGGTTTTAAGGAAACGTATCAGGGGCAGCATTGAGAGCTTTTCAGGCCAATCGTGAAAGGACATTCCTCCTGTCTTTTCGTCTGCACAGCGGAGAAAACCTTGGACATCCACCGCTACCATAGCCTTCTTTTGGGCATATTCAATGATCTCATTGTCTATATCCCCCCGCATAAGCCCCGCCAGATGATAGATTTTCGCGTCCGCATTGGGGATTTCAGCCGTACTGTAACCCTGTATGCGGCTTATTGCCCTACAGGTACGCCGTTCCTTGTTTGCTGTATGGTAAATATTTTCGATGGAAGTGCTCTGCGGGCTTTCCAACTTTACCACGGTGATATGCTTCGCCGCACTGAAAATCTGGTCCACATCTACGGTCGCACTTGACGCCTTGGGTAATACGCAGGTAGGGTGTCCCAGGGCAGCCGCCGCAAAACCCGAATATACTACAGCCCCGCCAATCTCGCGGATGGTATGCCCCTCGTAGTCGGTATTGATGTCCAGCGAGGGCTGTCCGATAATAAACGAATCAAATGTAGTCATCTTGTTCCTTCTATAAAAAAAAATATACGGACTTAGAAGTTTGTGGGGCTTTAAGGATGCCCTTATGCCAGCTTAAAACCGTGTTTACCGCCCTTCTTTACCGCGTACATAGCCAGATCGGCCGCCTGGATAAGTTCCGCCGCATGCCGTTCCCCTTCGGGGATAAGAACCGCCCCTATGCTGATACCGCAAACCCCCGCATGTTCCCGCATTTGCCAGTTACGGGTAAAACGTTCCAGAAGCGCGTCCCTTGCGCGGAATAGATCCTGCGTCGTCTTGTTCCGCGCTATGATAGCAAATTCATCGCCGCCGTAACGGTAGGGTGTACCTATCAACTCTTCATTTTCGCTCAGATACCCTGCAATACAACCGAGAAGGGCGTCCCCTTCCAGGTGGCCCATAGTGTCATTGATGTGCTTAAAATCGTCAAGATCCATAAAGAGAAGATAGCCGGCAGTACCATTATTTTTCATAAGACTTATGGCCTCTTCAAAGTCGTCTATAAATTTGCGCCGGTTATAGAGGCCCGTAAGAGGATCGTGCTCCGCCAAACGGCGGATAAGTTCCTCCTTCTTTTTGTTTTCAGTGATATTGATACTGCTGGACAGATGCACAAGTCTTCCGTCTACCCAGCGGAAGATGGTATTAAGAACCCTGAACCAAGCGCCGTCCAGCGGGCGCTGCCAGTCCTCGCATATAGTTCCGGTCAAGTTACTGTTCTTATCAATCAATCTGTCATGGACACAATGACGGCATGGCCCTGACGCTGCTGGGAAGAATGCCTCCCAGCAGCGTTTACCCAAGAGATTGCCGCCGTAGGTATCGGACATGGATTTATTGACAAAAAGAATTTCCCCTGTAGAAAAATCGTTTACATATATTTCAATGCCGGAGTTATCCAGGATATTTTGTACGGAAATACGGGACAGCTCCAGTCGTTTCTGATAAACCCGCGTCTTGATATGCCCAGCCAGGACCGAGAGTATCGCATCGGTATCGTCTATTTCTTTCTTGGAGAAGCGTATGGGATGACGCCTGTCCATCATACCTACAAAGGCAACAGGATTCTTGTTTTCAAAGATCACGGGAACCATAACCAGGGTCTTTGCGGAGAACAGTTTGAGGAATTTTGCCCCCAAGGTATTCTGCCGTGTGTTAAGGTACATGATCACGCCGGTCTGCTGAATCAGTTCATCCAATTCCTGTTCGTTGAGAAAAGCATTAAGGGTAAACTCCTCAATAAGTTTTACTTCATAACCAAGGTAGTGCTCGCAGAGACGGAAAACCTGACCGTGATCCGCTTCGTATACAAACCCGCAGAAAAAGCCGAAAAAATCACAAGTTTCTTTTAAAATGCCCGATATGGACTGATAGGGGTCTCTGTATGTTCCAAGCTGTCTAAAAATACGGACAAACAGATCCTTTTCCTGCCCGTCCATAAGCTGATTTTCCACCGCAAAGCTCTCCATAATTTTGTCTTAATATCGGTAAAATAAAGATAAATTTTGAGCGAAACTTGTAACTACCCCCTCAACGGAACTCTATTGGGGGTATCTGAGTAGTTTATGCGATTTTTCATACGTGTTTTCAAGTAATTTTAACAAAGGCGCGCCGCCCAACATCATAAACATAAGCCTTAAAGGGTATGCAAGGTCAATATTTCTTCTATAATTAATTGTTCCTCTTCCTGCCAAACAAATTCACACATAGAACCAAAGGTTGGCAGCGTACAGAGGGTATTGCACTTGTGGATTTTTTGCTCAGTATGCCTTTGGCACACCTTCATGCAAAAATTCACCAAAGTCCCACAAACTCCTAGGAGCCTGTGGGACTTTGGAGGGATCGACACGCCGCCGCCTCTTCCGGTAAAATTCCCCTATGAGTACACGACTGGTAAACATAGACCGGGAAACCCCCATGTTC
>JAISQR010000226.1 GCA_031274035.1 Treponema sp.
AAAAAATCCACAAGTGCAATCGGACACGAAGTGTCCGCGGCTGATAGTTTTAATATTTCTTCATTTACCTCATATTCTTCATATTTTATTCTTTTACATTATCAGGCGTCCCGTTTTCCAGTTCGGCGATTACATGAGAAGATATTACCGCTTTATATTGTCCATTCTTAAATTCTTCAAAAAGTTTCCGGGTATATTCCATAAATTCATCATCAAAGTATCCGCCTACAACAGAATTTTCTATAATAAATTTTTAATGTTTTCATTCCCATATATTATTTCTCCTCATTAATACTATGTATATAATTATAACATAGAAATTTATTTAATTCAAATGATATTTCCGTATGATTTTTTATACAAATTTTAGGGCTTGTTGCGCCTAACGTTTTATGCGCGAAGCGCATAAAACTCCTCGTTCCGGTACATACTTGCCAAAGATCAGCTTTCGGGTGGTATACTGAATTATTATTTGAGAATCCAAGGAGCTTGTATATGCCGAAAAAATACGGTACGGATCTATTTTTGGAAAATGTATACGCCAAGGTGCGCGGCGGTGAAACACTTTTGACTGCCGGCGCGCCGGAGCGCCGGCTTGCGGAAAAACGCAGGGAACTGCGCCGTGCTGTAGGAATTGATAAGTTGTACGAAATGTTTCCTGACCACGCGGCCTTTGAAGCCGGACGCTTTGTATTGGAAGAGACGGAGCAGCGTGAGGGGTATTCGGTTTTGCGTTATAACGCGGAAACTCTGCCGGGACTAGCCGGCCCCCTTTATGTGCTGAAACCGGAGGGGTGCGCACGGGAACCGGCTGTTATCTATTGCTGCGGACACGGAAAGGGTGCGGGGGATACGATTATACCCGCCGTTGATGAGGCTGCCTATCATAAACAGCTTCCCCTGCAAGTTGTCAAGGCAGGGCATATTGTCTGTATTCCCGAATATATAGGCTTTGGAGAACTCAAAAGCCGGAATTACCGGCGTCATGCGGAGAATGAGGAAGGCTGTTACGCCAACGCGACTTTTTTGGAAAACTGCGGCATACCTCTCATCGGTGTACGGATACATCAAACCCTTCAGGGGATCGCCTTTGCCAAAACATTGGCGGAACGGGCGGTACTCTACGGCATTTCAGGCGGCGGGATGACCGCCGCATTTACCGCCGCCGCTGCCGGAGGATTGGCGGGGGCTTGTATCGCAAGTTATCCGAACACCTTTCGCGACAGCGTGATGGCAATGCACCACTGTATCTGTAATTTTGTACCGGGTATTCTGTCCATCGGCGAAATGCCGGAAATTATCGCCCTTGCCGCGCCGTCGCCGCTTCTGATCGTTACCGGAATAAAGGACCCGATCTTCCCGATAGAGTCGGCCCGCGCCGCCTTTACGGATATCCAGGCCGTATACGGACACGTAGGGGCGGCGGATAAAGCAGAGTTTTTTGAATTTAACGGCGGACATGAAGTACATGCGGCATCCTTTACGGCCTGGCTTAACCGTATGGCGGATTAAAACAGCACATAGGAGTTTGTGGGGCTTTGCCCGAAAATCGTATAAATTTGCAAACTCCGAAAGCATGCCCTGAGAAAACACTCTACGGCCTAAAACGTTAATTTTAAGCCGCAACTTTTATTCGTGCTGAAGGGGTTTAATACCCAAGAACCCGCTAAGAACCCGCTCACCGGTTCGCGGGGGAGGGTTCGCGGGGGAGATTCAGGGCGAGGTTGTTGATTGGGCCTTACGCTGTGCTGCCTTAATTGGAAAGACGTGCCTTCGCACGCTTTATTGAGCGTCCTTTGCGCCATTGGCGGTTGTTTTCTTTTTGTGTATTTCGTGTTTTTCGTGGCTAAAAGTAAAACTGCTGGAGTAAAACCGCTGCTTACTTGACAGTGAATATTCATCTATGAGAAAATTATACCATGACGATTGAAGATTTAAAGGAAACTGCCGCGCTTGCGCACCTCAAGCTGAGTGAAGAGGAACTTGCGGCTTCGTTTCCTGCTTTTGAGCAGATGCTTGGTTTCTTTGCCGCCATGCAGTCCGCCGATGAGGACAAGGCCGGCTTTCCTGCCGGAATTAGCGGAGGAAAGGATAGTCCGTCTATTTCGGTTGAGGCCGGTTCACATTCCCGTACTGTTAAGTCTGCCCATTTTCGAGCCGGCAATCTTCCCTCCGGTGATGCTGTTGAACCAGAATCAATGCTTGATAATGCGGGGGAACGGGACGGTCGTTTTATAGTTATCCCCAATGTGCTTTAATTGGAGAATCGTGTATGCCCTTACAGTTGCCTGATGACTTTCTTTCATATTTTAGCGGGTGGGAAGAAAAGATAGACGCTTTTATCGAATGGCGGCCTGATGCCGCTTCTAACAGGAAGGGGGAGGAAGGCCCTGACCGGCAGATCATGCCCGCACAAGCCCTGCCGCCGGATACGGCGGCCCTGAACGGCCTGCCCTTTGCCGTAAAGGACAATATCGCGGTAGAGGGTTTCTCCATAAGCTGCGGTTCCCAACTGCTTAAAAACCTTCGTTCTCCCTATACCGCAACTGCCGTGAAAAAACTCGAAGCCCTGGGCGCTCGGGTAGTCGGCAAGACCAACCTGGACGAATTCGGTATGGGTTCTTCGACGGACAATTCCGGCATAAAGCGTACCAACAATCCCTGGGATACCCGGCGGGTACCCGGCGGTTCTTCCGGCGGGTCCGCAGCCGCGGTAGCCGCGGGGATTGTCCCCTTTGCCTTGGGCAGCGATACCGGCGGAAGCGTACGCCAACCAGCGTCTTTCTGCGGTGTTGTCGGCCTTAAACCCACCTACGGCGCTGTCTCCCGCTACGGCCTTGTAGCCTACGCTTCCAGCCTTGAGTGTATAGGCATTCTGTCCGATACCATTAAACGCTGCCGGCAGGTCTTTGCGGTAATGCGGGGTAGCGATCCTATGGACCAGACCTCCCAGGATGCACCGGCGGGAGCGCATCCCCTGTACCGCGCAGAGAAGAACAACGCTTTCAGCGGCTTTGGCAGGGGCATTATCGGCGTGCTTTCCCCGCGGTCCATAGCCCAGGCAGTTTCCGCTGCCGCTATGCAGGAGGCGAAAGCAGCGCAAGACAGCAGGGAGGCCCCGCAAAGCGAGGCTGCCGCCCTGGAAATAGCAGCCCAAGCGGCAACGTTGGAAGAGGAAGTGTACAGGGGCTTTGAAACCGCCAAGACCAGGCTTGCCGGACTGGGCTATAGGCTTGTTGATGTGGATATACCAAGCCTCAAGTACGGAGTGCCCGCCTACTACACTATAGCAACGGCGGAAGCCTCGGCAAATCTCGCGCGGTTTGACGGCGTGCGCTATGGTCAAAGACCGGACTGGGCGGAAAACCCCGATGAGCTTATAGACAAGACTAGGGAAGCAGGTTTCGGCTCAGAGGTAAAACTCCGTATACTTTTGGGTACCTTCGTACTCCGTTCCGGCTTCCAGGATCGCTACTACCTGCGGGCCCAGCGTATACGGGCGGGTATCCGCCGTAACTTTGAAGCCTATCTTGGCGATTCCGAATACACCCCTTCCATTGACGCTCAGAAGCCCCCGATCCCCAATACGCAACCCTCTTTCCTTGATGCTATCCTCCTGCCGGTATTTCCTACACGGGCCTTTGACCGGGGGCCTAGTTCCCTCTCGCCCTTTGCCCAAAAAGCCGCGGATCTCTACACCTGCTGCGCAAACCTTGCAGGTCTTCCTGCCCTGTCTTTTCCGGCTTGTGTAGAAGGCGGTCTTCCGGTGGGCGTTCAGCTTTTAGGCAGGGCCTTTGCCGAGGGGGTTCTCCTTGATATAGCGGAAACCTATGAATCGGCCTATCCTTTCCCCCATCCTGCCGGATATAAGGCTTTTTGGGATATTTAGTAACCTGTTGTACTAGCAGCCGCGGACACTTCGTGTCCGATTGCACTTGTGGATTTTTTGCATATTCATGCAAAAAATCCCGATCAATGGGCATGCTTTCGGAGTTTGTAAGGTATAAATATTCATAAATATGAATATTTATACTATTTTATGCGCGAAGCGCAACAAACTGCTAGTGTATTGTATCGCTGACAATTAGTATAATTGAAGTCAACTCATTGCTCCTGAATCTCGAACTTGGGATATAACGATATCAATTTTTCCCTGGCATCTCCTATTGAAAAATGCCAATTTATCTTTGCGGTACCGGAATTACGATCAGATTCCCATGCGAGAAGTTCATTCCGCAGTGTGTCAATAGTGTCTATTCTGCGTGAAAGACACTGCCTCGTCAT
>JAISQR010000238.1 GCA_031274035.1 Treponema sp.
AGGCTATTGGCGGACAGCCGGAAGCTGGATACTCAGTACAACACTAACGAACCGCTATCTGGAAGCGCGGGGATTTCCAAATCTGGTCAAGCGGTATGAAGAACTGCGGGCCGGATTCCAGCGCCGAGAGATGCTACACGCAACCCATTGAACCGCCGTGTACGGAACCGTACGCACGGTGGTGTGAGAGGACGGCTGCCCAACTAATGGGCAGCCTCCTACTCGATTAAACCGCTCAGGCCCCATACTCATATAAAAAACCGCCCCTTGAGAGTTACCGTTATTTTGTTATATTCGGATTCTCTTTAAACATAAACACCATGTCCAAAACATCGACCGGAATATGTTCCTGGGCGGCAAATTGTATCATGGTCTGCTCTATTTCCAGATACTTCTTTTCTGTCAAAGATTTCGGCTTTTTAGGCAGCAGGCCGTTTTGTACCAGTTGATTTATTATATGGGTGTCCAGTATACAGGTTCTACCGCCGAAGCCTATATTCCGCAAAAAATGCGAGGCTTCTTTAAAGCCTATGCCGGAAACGCTATAGGCCAATTCTTTCCTCGATCTGAAAATATCGTCATAGCATAAGAACTGATCGGTAATTTTCTGCCTGGTATGAGGAAAGAAGAGGCCTCTGTTTTTAATAATATTTTCCGCCTTTTGAGGGTACAATGCAATACCGCTTTCCTTTAAGACAGGTTTTATCTCATCGCTTGTTCCCCGGGTAAGCAAATTCTCTTTTCTAAGGCGGAGGACAGCATCCAGGGCATTCCGCGCTTTTTCCCTTGGCGTACACAGGCAGTAGCAAAGCTCCCCGAAAATCTCCGTGTCGGAACCGTTTTGCCATACCAGAGCGAAGGCTTGCAGTTTTTCATCAAAACGCTCTTTATTGGACAGATAAATATCAAGTAGTTCACTCATTTCGGGTAAAGTCAATGTTGGATAAAGCCGGTAGAGGTAAAACCTGTACGATCCTATTGTATGGTCTTTACATAATAATTCAGAGGTTTTACCCGGTATTCGTTGACCGGCATTTTCTCGGTGGTAATATACCCCGGTTCGGCGTCGATAAGCTGGGGCAGACGGTTTACGATAGTCGCGCAGGTAAGCTCCACCGTGGCGGGCCGGTTCACGACAAGGGTGATGTCGGGCTCGCCGTAAAGGGTCCACTCGTTTTTATCAAATTCCTCCGCGGTGTAAACCTTGCCGATACATTCGGTTTCCAGGGTAATGCCTTCGGCGGTTTCGGTGGTAACAATGGCGGACATACCCGTAGCGTCCCCTGCCTTGATGGTCATGCCCAGGGTTGAGGAATGGAGGTCCCGGTCTGAGGTATGGGGCACGCATTTTTGAACCTGGGACACAACGGTTAGCCCCAGGCGGCTGCAAAGCCAGCCGTTCTGGTTCCACATATACGAAGGTATATATTCGCCTTTTTCCACTAAGGCTTTAATCTGCGGGGAAGTGAGGCTGTTGTAGTTTCCTATCTGTTTTTCAAATTCCGCGATGGTCAGCCCCGCCCCGTGCCCCTGGGCCAGGGCGATGCCGTAATCTTCCACGTTATAACTGCTGCTGCCCTTAATCCGGGTGATTTTGTGGGCCGAACCGGCCAGGGTGGTGATGAGAGTTCCCCAATAAAGATCCGGGTATCCGCTGCCGCAGAGGGTGCAGCCTCCGGCTTTGGCGAGGGCGTCAAGTTCCGCGGTAAGGTCAGGGGAGGAGTTCCAGGGATAGAGGGCCTCTTCGCAGGTGGCGATGGCGTTTACGCGGTTTTTAGCGCAGGCGGTATATATTTCTTTGAGTTCCGCTACGGTGCTCCTGGTGGCGATGATGCAAACATCGGGCTTTAGTTCCCCCAGCGTTTGAGAAACATTTTTAGCGTCCGAAACCCGGATTCCCCGGCAGGAAGCGCCGGACAGTTCCCCAATATCTTTACCAATAACCGCGGGGTTCATATCAAAAGCGGCGAGCAGTTCCCCGCCCTTTTCAATTGCATAACGTATCAGGTATTTACTCATCTTTCCGCAGCCGTACTGAACAAAACGAATTTTTCGTTCCATAATTAAACTTCCTTTCCGGGTATCAATCCCGGCTTACATGAATTTTTAGGGCCGCTAAAAAACAGCATGATTTTAGAGGCCCCTCTTATATCATTGTACCTAATATATAGTAAGAAAGAAAGGAAAAAACACAAGGTAAAAGCATTGAAAAATACGGCAGTTCAAGGCTAATGGGGACAGTACCCGTAATGAACGCTTTGCGGGCGTCCTCCGAACCGAAGGTTCGCGCTCTGCCTCCCCCGCGTTAGCGGGTTCTTGGGTTCGTCATTCCTCTTGCCGGATTCATGTTATTTGAAGAGGCTGTCCATATATATCAAAATATGCTATACTGCTCTTATGAGAACCGCTTCTCATCATGCTATTTTTGTTTCGGCCTTTAGGTATTCCATTCCGGTATTGCTTGGCTACACCGCTATAGGTATAGGTTTTGGGCTGGTCCTTGTGAACAGGGGATATCCCTGGTGGTTAAGCCTTGTAATGGGCGTTTTGATGTATGCCGGCGCGGGGCAGTACATAGCCATCGGACTCTTCGCGGCAGGGGCGGGTCTCTGGGAGACATGCCTTGTCCAGTTTGTTATCAACGCCCGGCACATGGCTTACGGCGTTTCCATGCTCAACCGCTTTCGGAATACCGGTATCTTCCGGTACTACCTTATCTATGCCCTAACCGACGAAACCTTCGCGCTGCTTTCCTCCCTGCCGGACCCTGAGCTTTCAGAATCGGAGAATACCGGAAGTTTTCCCGCGTCCGGCGCGGATCGCGGCCGTTTTATGTTCTATACGGCGCTGCTCGATCAAGGTTACTGGCTTGCAGGCTCCGTCATCGGCGCTACGGCAGGATCGTTTATCCCCTTTAACCTGGAAGGCGTTGGTTTTGCCCTTACAGCCCTTTTTATCGTCCTTATGATAGAACAGATACTCCGCGTAAGAAGAGCCGCGTGTTTTTCCGTCTCCGCCGTACTTGCAATCCTGGCCGTTCTCTTGCTCCCCGAAAGGGTATCCATGCTTGCGGCTATGATCTCCGCAATAATCCTGAGCGCGGTGATCGAAGCGGGAAAAGGCGGGGATAAACACCGGAAAACCCCTGATAACGGAGGGCTTAACATTGACGCAAGTCGATAGCGGTACGGCCCTGGGCCTTAGCTTTGCGATGGGCGCCGTTATCCTTTTCTGTAGGGCCGTTCCCTTTATATTTTTTAGGGAAGGCCCCAGGGGGGAAGGTATAAACGGCAGGGAAGAGCGGAAACCGGCGCGGTTTAAGGCCCTGCTCGCCATTGCCGAAAAGATCATGCCGCCTGCCGCCATGACGGTATTGGCCTTTAACGCGCTTGCGCTTTCTATTAAATCGGACGCAAGCCAAACCCTGCCGGTGCTTGCGGCGTCGATCGTTACCGCCCTTATCCATCTTTGGAAACGGAACGCCCTTCTAAGCATTTTTGGCGGAACAATCCTTTATATGCTCATTAACAGATAGCAATTTTATCCGCCATGAAAGATCGCATACCGCATGTTGTTTTAGCCGCCGCCCATTTCCTGCCGGGGCCCGATGCCGTCCCCTTGGGAGCGGCTTCTGTGGCTTCCGCCCTAAAAGCCGCGTTTCGGCGCAGGAACAGAGGCCCTGCAATTAGGGTTTCTCTGGCCGAGTGCGTCGTTTCTGAAGGCGCGCCGGTATTGGTTGAAAGGATACTGCACGATAAGCCTGATTTTGCGGGTTTTTCTCTATACGTCTGGAACCGCGACCTTATGGTCAAGGCTGCCCGTATCCTGCGTTCCAGCCTGCCCGGTATCTTCCTGTTCTGCGGCGGTCCTGAAGCCGGGGCTTTACCGGCAGGTTTAAGCCTAAACCAAGGCGGCCCCTTTGACGCGGTGCTTCCGGGCGAAGGCGAGGACGCGGCGGTAAGGCTGTTTCGGAAACTTTTGGAAAATAACGGTAAGGCCCTGTTAAGCCTGTCTCCAATTGAAGGGGGAATTCTACAAAGCCACCCCCCGCAGCTTGCCAGCCTTCCTTCGCCCTGGCTTGACGGAACCCTAAAGCCGCGCGGCAGGGAAGGGGTGCTTTGGGAACTGGGACGGGGCTGCCCCTTCGGCTGTATCTACTGCGCCGAATCGAAGGGGGCAGGCAAGGAAACCGCGGGAACAAAACAGGTCCGGTATTTTTCGGATGATCGTATACAACAAGAATTGCGGCTCTTTATTAGGGAAAAGATTCCCTATGTTTTTGTGCTGGACCCTACCTTCAATTTGGACGCAAAACGGGCCAAGGCTGTACTGGATACGATCATCAGGGAAGTTGAAACCTCCGGCAGCCGGGCATCCAACACCCGCTGGCATTTTGAGGTGCGCGCCGAACTTATCGACAGGGGGCAAGCCGCGCGCTTTGCCCGTCTGGGGGCGTCTCTCCAGATTGGCCTGCAAACCGCGGATCCCCGTATAGCCGCTCTTATAGGGCGAGGCTTTAACAGAAAACGCTTCGAGGCGGGCATAGGCTTGGTCAACGAAGCGGGGATCAGCTTTGGCCTTGATCTTATCTACGGCCTGCCCGGGGACAGTCTGGACGGATACCGTAAGAGCCTTGATTACACGCTTTCGCTTTACCCTGACAACCTGGATCTGTTCCGCCTTGCCGTTCTACCGGGAACGGTTCTGGCGGAAAGGGCGGGGCGGTGGGGGCTGCGCCGCCAGGATAAAGCCCCTTACGAAGTAATAGAAACGCCGGATTTTTCCGCTTCCGACATAGAGCAGGCTGAACGTATATCCGCGGCCTTGGAGCTTTTTTACAACAGGGGAAGGGCCGTAGCCTGGTTTAACCAGATACTCCGCCCGCTGCGGCTTAAACCTTCCGCCTTTCTGGAGAAATTTGCCCGTTTTTTAAGGCGGCGTTCCCCAGGGCCGCAGACGGAAGCGTATACGACAAGCCTTGATACCGCGCCGGTCATAAAACTGCAACTTGAATTTTTGGAATACTGCTATGTACGCGCCCGCAAGGAGCGCCTTATAAAAGCGGTTCGTGATATAGTTAGTTTTCACGGCGCCTGGGGGCGGGCCCTTGCGGAAGGTCTTGAAACGGAGACCGCCTTTACCTATAAACCTGAGCTTGTGTGCGGACGGGAAGGTATGGATATTGAGAGGTTCGAGCAGGCATATAAACCTGATCCGGGCGAATACAGAATGATCTGTAGGGAGGGGCGTCCTGAATTACGGCGGATATAGAGGCGCCCTTAGAACAACAACCCCGCAGCAAGCGGCGGCAATTTTACTTTTAAGGAATTCAACCGCGTTGCGACACGAAAGCTCGTAAAAGGAGGAAATAGGAGAAACCTTTCAGCATAACCTAATGAAGGCCATAAGGGAAAAAAACCTATGCACCTCATCCGGAAAGGCGTCGTACCGAAGGTCCGCAACGGCCCGGAGAAGCGGCGGGAAAAGCGTATGGAGCATAGCGCACCACATCGACGTGGAGTGGATGTGGTGCGCGTGGGAGCTGACGAGGAAGGAAGGGGCAGCGGGGATAGACGGAGGAGATGCCGAGGAGTACGAGCGGAACCTGTGGGAAAACCTGCAAAGTCTGGCAGGCCGGCTGAAAAGCGGGTTATACCGGGCGCCCGCGGTCAAACGGGTGTATATCCCGAAGGCCGGGAGCAGCGGACCAAAGGTCCGAGAAAAGCGGCCCATAGGAGTTTGTTGCGCTTCGCGCATAAAATGGTATAAATATTCATAAACATGAATATTTATACCCTGCAAACTCCGAATACTCGAAGAGCACAGCATGCCCATTGATCGGGATTTTTTGCATGAAGGTATGCCCAAGGCACACTGAGCAAAAAATCCACAAGTGCAATCGGACACCTCGTGTCCGCGGCTGCTAGCAGCCTGTTGCGCTTCTCCTTGGGGGATCGACAAAAACCTGCTTTTTCCGGTAAAATTCCTGTATGAGCGCGATATTTGTAACGATAGACCGGGAAACACCGCTGTTATTGGAACGCGCGGGTGTAATACCTTCTGCACGCTTTTTCGCGTGCGAGCTTTAGGGCGAAAGTTTAAATTTTTGCCGCAGATAGCGGGGTATGAA
>JAISQR010000240.1 GCA_031274035.1 Treponema sp.
CCTTTCTGCTCCTATTTTATGATGTTCTTTATAATTTCTTTCATCTTCTATTGATACCAAATCATGTAATAAAATTGCTATTGTTACTATTTCTTTATCTCCACCATATTCTTCAGCCAATTTTTGCCCCAATGGTATCATTGGTTTTATATGATGAGACCAAATGCCATATCCAAATATATTTTTATCCAATTTGCAAGCATTTTCTACCAAAATATTTAACTCATTAATCATTTGTTTTTTCTCCAATAAATCATAATATTTTATATCATCCTTTACTATTATTTGTCAATTGTTTTAAATTTTTTTACAAATTTTAGGGGCAATTGCACATAACGTGTTTTTAGGCGAAAAAGACGAGCGCCAATATTTATATCCTCCGAAATTTGGTTCAGCCCGTGCATTGAGGACGCGGAGTATCTTATCACCGATATTGAACAGGCCCTGAAAAAGGTAAAACGGTTGAACCCTTAACGAAAATTCTCCCCTATAGCATCTGCCCTAAGAATGCTCACAGCGGCGTATTATATTCACCACAGTTGTTGTATAGTGATCGCTCAAACGGGATAGCGCATATAAAATCATTTTGGCTGCCCAACGAAAAAAAATCAGAATTGTAACCGCAAAGCCCCACAAACTCCTAGCAGCCGCGGACACTTCGTGTCTGATTGCACTTGTGAATTTTTTGCTCACTGCGCCAAAGGCACACCGTGCAAACTCCTACGAGCGGTTCCCCTTTCCACAGCAGAGCGTAAACCCCTCGCGTCTGATCCGTACCATGACGTTATCCTTGGGGCGATGTACCTTTACGGTTACAATTCCATTCTCTTTGTCGAACTGACGTTATTTAAGAATAATTACCCTTGAAATTCATGGTTTGGGATACAACTTCGGAAACTTTCTGAGCGCCTTTTTTGGCGTCTGCCTGGGGAATACCCGCTTCCTGGTTAAAAGTTTTTTCAAAGAAGAGCTTCAGGGTATCGTATATTTCAGGAAGGGAATAGAAAACCATTGCAAAGTTAATGCCGGTGGGCTTTAAAACAGTAAAAGAACCGAAGGAATCGAGAGGTTTTTTCGCAATCATGATCTTACTCTGATTCTTTGTCGTAATCGTTTCCACTTCATTAAACCTAAGCGGGATCTGTTCGTTCTCATTGCGCAGATAAGGCTCTACCGCCTTATTCGGGTACGACGCGGGTTCTATAAGAATATAAATTTTTTTGCCGTTAGTCTGGAATTCCAGGCCCGATTCATTCAAGTAAATCGCCTTTACCCCGGAATAAGACACAATCTCGTATTTTGAATAGGCCGAATTATGGTTAAAAAAAGTAGAAATTATATACCCTTGATCCCTGGGCAACTTTTCCTGAGAATAGGCTTCAAACAGATCCATAGCCCTAATTGCCATTTTATCCTCCTCAAATTACGGAGCCGTCAAAATAAATTTGAAAGCGCATCCTGAAATTTAGGGCCTCTTTCCAAGACCCGCCATGAAAACAATTCTACTATATACTAAGTATATTAAATAAATCAACAATTCGCAAGAGTAAAATATGGAAAAATATTCTATACATCATACGTTTTATATTATACTATGCTTAGGTAGTTTATCTAATATATACTTGGAGGAGTAGTATGAGTAATGGGAGTGGAACAGCATCAGGAAAGATACGGGTTGCGGTATGGAATGAGTATATGGATGAGCAGAAGCGGGATACGGTTACCTGTCATTATCCTCAGGGTTTACATGCGGTTATAGCGGATTTTCTTAACAGGGAAGAGGATATTTCTGCAAAGGCGTCCCTTATCGGCGATCCTGAACAGGGCCTGGCGGAAAGCGTACTACAGAACACTGATGTGCTTGTCTGGTGGGGGCATGTCCACCACGGAGACGTGCAGGATAATTTGGCGCAGAGGGTGATAGAGCATGTTCAGGGAGGTATGGGGATTATTTTTCTCCATTCGGCGCATAAATCCAAGCCTTTTACCAGGCTTTTAGGCACGGACGGTTATCTGAGTTGGCGTGAAGCGGAAGAGAAGTGCCGTGTCTGGACAGTTGCGCCTGCGCATCCTATTGCGGCGGGCATACCGGAAAGTTTTGTCATAGAGCATGAAGAAATGTACAGTGAGCCTTTCGGCGTACCCGATCCCAAGACCACCGTCTTCATCAGTTGGTTTAAGGGCGGTAATGTGTTCAGATCGGGCCTGACATTTGAGCGGGGCTTTGGAAAGATATTCTATTTCCAGCCGGGGCATGAGACCTATCCTAACTACCACAATGAATATGTACGGAAGGTGATTGTCAATGCTGTGCGGTGGGCAAAACCCCAGCTTAGAATCGGTGTGCGGGACTGTCCCCGTGTAGATCCGCTGGAATGGTAAGACCGGAAACCGCCTGAGTATTTTTATAAAGTGTATGGTTCAAAGATATGATCAAAAAAAATGACAGGATAACGGTAGGCATCGGTAACCGGGAACCGTCTCTTTATAAAAGAAAACAAAAGAACGGCGGTCAAGAGCCTGCGGTCAAGGCAGGGGCGGAACGGAAAAAACGCGGCGCAAAGGCTTTAGTCCCCGAAAAATCAGCGGGAAGGCTAAAGAAAGGTAAACCGGTATTTTTACGAAAACGGCAGAAGAAAAAGCAGGTGCGGCGCGGGGCTTTAAGTTTGAAGGAACGCATCTTGGCTATGTCCCTAGCCGGCGGTCTTATCCTTACTTCGGCTCTTATCCTCATAAATGTTATCTTTTCCGGTCCCCCGCATGCGGCAGTTGATCCTGCCGGCACGGCTCAGATGCTGCCGGAGGATACAGGCCGTATAGATGGGCCGCCGGAGAGGGAGATCAGGGAAGAGGCCCAGGGTCTCCCCCGCGAAAGAGCGGGGGAACTTGGGGCGCTTCTGCCTGCCGAGCGCCCCGTACCGCAGGATATGCCCCCGGAAATACCGGCGCCGGGATTGCCGGGCTTTGTTGCGGCTATACCGCCTGAGATTCCGGTGGAGCCTGTGCCGCGGGGGAAGCTGGTATTTGTAATTGATGACGCGGGGAATAACCTTGGGGAACTGGAGCCTTTCCTGCGTTTTCCGGGCCCCCTTACCATCGCGGTTCTGCCGGGACTAGCCTATTCCGCAGAGGCTGCGCGGCGTATACGCGCCGCAGGCAAGGAAGTTTTCCTGCATCAGCCGATGGAGGCAATAGGCGGGCAGGATCCGGGACCCGGCGCGGTTTATATAGGGATGGATACTGAGGAAGTCCGCGAAATTATCACCAGGAATATTACGGAAATAGGCCCTGTTGCCGGCATGAATAACCATCAGGGATCCAGAGTAACTATGGACGGCGGTATTATGGAGACGGTGCTTATCCTCTGCCGTGAGATGGGGATATACTTTCTCGATTCCCGTACTACGGCAGATACTGCCGCCCCGTCTCTTGCCAGACAGATGGGCCTTAGAATTGGGGAGCGGGATACCTTTATCGATAATGACCAGGAGAGGGCCTCCATGATCCGCTATATCAACGAAGGGCTTAACCGTGCAAAGAGGCGGGGTTCCTCGGTTATGATAGGCCATACATGGTCGCGGGAACTGGCAGGCATCCTTGCGGAATTGTACCCGTCCTTTATAGAACAGGGCTATACCCTTTCTACCGTATCCGCCTTTATAGCCGGCGAGTAGATAAAGGGAAGAGGGCTGCCTTATGAAGATACTTGGTATAGAAAGTTCCTGTGATGAATGCGCCGCGGCAGTGGTGGAAGACGGCAGCCGTATCCTCTCGAATGTGGTGGCTACCCAGATCCCGTTTCATGCGGTGTATAACGGTGTGGTGCCGGAAATCGCAAGCCGTAAACATACCGAGTGGATATATGCGGTTGTAAAAGAGAGTCTTGATAAGGCAGGTCTGTCCCCCGGCGGTATAGACGGGGTTGCCGCAACGGCCCGGCCCGGACTGCTTGGCTCCCTCCTTGTGGGCTTGAGTTTTGCCAAAGCCTTTGCGTGGGCGCGGCATCTTCCCTTTATTGCCGTTGACCACATGCTGGCCCATCTCTACGCATCGCAGCTTGCCGCCGAAAGGGAAGCGCCGCCTTCCTACATACAGGATGGGGCTGAAAACAGGAGCCTGCCTTCTTACCCCTTTCTCGGCCTTCTTGTATCGGGCGGGCACAGCATTATCTGCCGTGTTGACGATTTTGACGATATAACGGTGCTGGGCGCTACTATAGATGATGCGGTAGGGGAAGCCTTCGATAAGGTGTCGAAGCATTACGGTTTTGGCTACCCGGGCGGTGCGGTTATAGACAGGCTTGCCGGAACAGGGGACCCCAATGCCTTCCGCTTCCCTATGCCCAATCTGTACAAGGGTGATCATCCCTACGACTTCTCCTATTCCGGCCTTAAAACCGCTGTTATTAATCAGCTTGAGCAATTCCGTGTAAAAAAGGCTCACGGCACGGCCGGCGGCACGGACGAAAGCGCATACAGCAAGGCTGATATTGCCGCTTCCTTCCAGAAAACCGCCGTAGAGATACTGCTCCGCAGCCTTCTCCGTGCGGCGGAAGATACGGGCCTTACTACCATTGTAGCGGGGGGCGGAGTTGCCGCCAATTCCTGCCTCCGTGCCCGGCTTGCCGAACAGCGCCATCTCCGCTGCATCTTCCCGCCGCTGGAACTTTGCGGGGATAACGGCGCCATGATAGCCGGTATAGGCTGCCGTTACCTCTGCCGCGGGGACAGATCCCCCCTTTCCATAAGCGCCTCTGCCCGTGTGAACGGCTTTAAGCGGAAGTATCCTTAAAACGAAAAAATATAGATAAAAACTACGAAGGCGTCAGACCCGCGGTCTGTTCAAACTTTAGGTATGCGGGTATGCAAGGGAAAAGGGAAGAAAATGAAAAAACGAAAAGGATTCAAGAAAATAGTGTAATTTAGTAAGGAGGATGGTATGAAATGGATTGCGGTACTTTTCCTCTTGTCGGCCTGCCTGTCCGCAGGATTCTACGCGCAGGTTAATTTTGTGCATATACCGGGCGGAACTTATACAAGGGGAAGTCCTGCCTGGGAAGTGGGGCGTTGGGGCGATGAAGGGCCGCAGCACCAGGTAACGGTGAGCAGCTTTTATATGGGGAAATATGAGGTAACGGTAGGGGAGTTCGGGCATTTTGTAAATGCGACAGGGTATAAAACCACCGCCGAGACATCGGGTGTGGGGTATGTATGGAGAGGGGGAAGCTGGACGCAAAAAACAAATGCGAATTGGAAGAATCCGTACTTCAATCAGGGTGAAAAGCATCCGGTAGTGTTGATAAGCTGGTACGATGCGATAGAGTATTGCAACTGGTTAAGCGAACAGGAAAATTTAACACCGGTGTATACACGGAGCGGAAATAGTGTAACGTGGAATCGCGGGGTGAATGGATATAGACTGCCGACTGAGGCTGAATGGGAGTATGCATGCAGGGCAGGGACTACGGCGGCGTATTCAACAGGATTAAGCATATCAACAAGTCAGGCAAATTACGGCGATACGGGAGCAACAAAAAACGTAGGGAGTTTTGCGCCGAATGTGTGGGGGCTGTACGACATGCACGGGAATGCGTGGGAGTGGTGCTGGGACCTGAAGGGCGATTACAGCGATGGCGCACAGACCGATCCGGAGGGAGCGGCCTCCGGCCCGAGCCGGGTGCTGCGCGGCGGCAGTTGGTGCAATAACGCCTATAACGTGCGTTCGGCCTTTCGGGGCAGTCTTGACCCTGCGAACCGGTACATCAACAACAGTTTTGGGTTTCGGCTTGTCCGTTCCTAGGAGTTTGTGGGGCTTCGCGCATAAAATGGTATAAATATTCATAAATATGAATATTTATACCTTACAAACTCCGAAAGCATGCCCATTGATCGGGATTTTTTGCATAAATATGC
>JAISQR010000280.1 GCA_031274035.1 Treponema sp.
TCTATAAAAAATGCTACTTTGCCTCCGGCAAATTTATACGGTATACTATTTACAAACGGCGGCGTTTTTTACCGTAAACCGAAAAAAGCCTTTACTTCCCGCTCTATCATCTGATTGGGAATGACAAAGGGTTTTTCGTGGATGGTAACGGACACTTTGTCCTGTACCCGGTAATTGCCCGAAATACCGCTTGCCCTGAAAGTCCCCGCGTTTGTGTCACCGGTAAAATCGCCGCCCTTTTTTTCAATGCCGCTTCGCACCGATTGTACCGCCTGGAATATATCCCTGGGTCTGTCAAATGAAAAGTTAAACATGCCGCCGCCCCTTGTGGTGATAGGGGCGCTTACCGCGGATTGATCGGGACGGCGGCGGATCACCAAAATAAACTCTCCGGCGCTTACCCGGTAGGAACCGTTCATACCGCCCGCGCTGAAAGTCCCTTCCCGTTCGTTGAAGAAGCCCCCCTGGGAGCGGACTTCGTTTCGCAGGGCCTGTACCGCGCCGGCAAGATCCGCGGGGCTCTTAAACAAAAAAACATCCTCGACCAAAGAGACCGGCAGTATGGTGTAGGTGAACCGGACCGTGAACACTCCGGGACCATGAACACTCCGGGGAGCCGGTGTAACCTGCCTCCCCGCAGATGCCTGCGGCGAAATAGGCTGAAGCAGCGTACCCCCGCGGGTTATATTGCCGATTGATTCGCGGGTGGTGGCCGCTACCTGTACGGGATGCTGCATTTCACTTTCAATATTTTCAAATGGTGTTTTAGAAAACACGGCAAGGATGGTTTCCTCTCCAAAGGGGGCATGGAGAACAAAAGGAGTAATTTCGAGAATGGTGCGCGTCTGGTTGGCGATAAGCCTGTTGTACCGGTCGCGGTGGTTGGGAAAGATCAACTGGGTCTGATTATCCACATCGATATGATACACCTTGACGTAGCAATCCTCTGAGGCGTAGAGGTTTATGGTCATCTCATCGCCGTCATAGTAGGTATAGCTTTCTTTATTGGGCCGGGCTTCAACAATAAACGCGGGCTGCGCCGGAACAGCAGCGGTACTACCGGCTGTGGATGGCGGCGATACCTGCGGGAGGGCCGGCGGGATACCTGGTGTTCCGCTCAACGGAACACCTTCAAACAAAGATGCCTGGGCCTTTACCTCATCCATTGTTTTTCGGTTATTAGGAAGGTATGCGATGCCCAGCTCGTCTAAATAAGAAACGGGTATTATGAACGCGGCGATTCCATCAATAACATCATAAGCAGAAAACTTATTTGAGGCGGAAACCAGCTTTAATGTTACGTCAACAGTATCACCGTAAATTGAATACTCGCCTTTTATGCTGTTTTGAGGTTCTCCCCGTCTGCGCTCAATTACTTTCAGGTACTTTGTGTGGCCCATCGCGTATAATATCACCTTGTTGTATAGAACATCTGAAAGCAGACTTTTTGTATCGCTGCCGTTAATTGTGACGGGTTCTATTATTACCTCGACCGGTTCTGAATTCCCCTGTATTTTTTGAACCAGTTCACTAACCGCGTTTTTTACAAGCCAATCAATATCCTGCCTCGGGCGGGTATTACCATCCATATAAATCTTGTTTCGCGTTTGTTCTAAGGCAGACGCGCTATAAGCTTTTTTTCCTTCAAATATTTTGTACGGAATAATAATATATTCAAAAGAAGGCGGATAAGAGGCACGCTCAAATTCGTATTTTTCAGATTTACCCAGGTCCCTGACAGGAACGGCCTCGTTACCGTTAAAGACGCGCAATTCATATCCGTCCGCGCTCTTTATATGCTGCCATTCAGCAAGCATACCGGAAACTGTGGGGTTTTCCGTTACGGTTTCCAAACGGGGAAGCAGCCTAAACACATTATTTGTGATGAACCTCCATTCTTCCGATTTCGCAAGGGAATTTCCCCGCCTGTCCCGCGTATCAAGATTCAACGAAATACCGTATTCCGTATCCGGCAGCAGAAAACCGTATGGTTTTATCTTTAGGCGTGTATCGCTTTCCCATTGCAGTGAAAGAGGAATATTGAAGCGTCTTGTATCCTCGTTTTTTGTTTGAAAGAAGTTAATATTTGCCTCAACGGTTTCCGGAATCATGGGTTTTGTAAAGTTCAAGACGAATTCCTGTTCCAAATTTACGGGAGTGTTTAATGCCGCGCCATCGCTTAGGCTGAGGCTGACAGAAACTTTCCTTGTATCAACCGGATCTAGTTCAATAATATAACGTTTGAATGAGGCGGGGAAATAAAATTCTTCGTATTGCCGTATAGTTTGGTTTCTGTTATCTCTTATTTCCAGTTTATACCTGGACGCGGGAATCGTAAAATCGGCGGTTTGATTCGGCAGTATTGCCGAGTTGCGTTCATCCCGTGATAAGCTGCTGTCAAAGCTGCCGATAAAGCCCCGCCTGCTGTCCGCATCTGTTGCGTAGAGGCGCACAATATCGCCGAAATTATTTTGAAAGCGCACCTGTGCCAATCCTGCGGGATTTTGCGGGGGTATAGGTATTATAATTGTATATTCGGTTGTGGTTGGCGGCAGATAGAGCGGTAATGCCCCAACCCTTATTTCTTTACCGGGTGAGCTTTTTTCGTAGTACGAATAGCTCAGGTAATACACATCCGCATACCCGACTTGTACCGGGCGGATACTTCCCGCGTCAACGCTGACTATTTCTCTATTAAAAAGCAGAACTTTGGCGGTAATGTTTTTATGTTCCATAGTCGTAAAATCAAAATACAGGGTGATTTTATTTTCCTGCGCGGGTATTTTTTGCGCTACAGAAAAGATATACAAAAGCATAAACAGAGAAAAAACCGGTGCAATAACATATATGTTTTTTGTATATCTTTTCATTTCAGACCTCTCCTTCATTCGCCGTAGTAAAACGGGACGCCGCTGATTGTGTACGTTGCGCCGGGCGTTGTCTTGTTCGCTTCCTCCGGGAGTTCAAATCTTGCCGGAACAAAATCAGAGCCCAGCTCCATCAAGGTAAGCGCGTTGATAGCCTGTGACACGGGAACATATCCTGCCTTCGATACGGTAATCTTTATCAAAACCTTAGCGGCATTTTCATAGGTCAGGTTGCTTATCAGATTGGCAATGGAAAACTTTCCACCCAAAGCGCCCGAATTATCCGTGTTTCCAAGCTCGTGATCCCTAAAGCCGAGTACGGAAGCCTCCGTTGATTCAACACCGAGAGAAACCCTGGCGCCCGGAACGTTAGACGTTATCTTCCAGTTTTGAACCAACCTGTCGATATTTGTAGCGGCGGTAACCGATTTGTCTTTTTCGAGGCTGCTATTGCCGTCCGTGATTATCCAGTAGTAACGGGTACCCGCCTCTATGTCGGCTTCAACCGCGCTTGCGGTGGTGTTGCGGAGCGCGACCTTCGCGCTTAACTGATAGCGGCCCGGAAGCAGGCGGAATTCTGCGGAAAGAGGGCTTACCTCAAGCGCACTCGATCCGGGAGCCGCGCCAACCGCGACCTGTTCGAGTAAGCCGCGCTTTCCACCCGGTTCAAGGCTGGCGGCCTCTAACTGCACCGGTCTCGTACTCTTGTTGCTGACTACGATAGAGCCTTGACTGTCCTTGGGATACGTCCAGGTTACCTGCCCAATCTGATCAACCGGCAGAATAGTGTAAGTAGGATTCAGATCGGCGGTATTAAACGCCCGGATGCTGCTATCCACCGCGGCGTCATTCCAGTCGGGATAATAGAAACTCTGTACACGGTTGTTCGTTGCGACGGTATACAGGACACTCAACTGTTTAAAACCAACGTCCATCGGTACGTAGATCGGTTTAATCTGCGGATTCATTACGACAAACGGTCGGCGTGAGGTTATCTGTCCTTCAAACACGGTTGCCCTAACGCTGCCCAGGGCGATGTCCTCCAGCGGATATTCAAACCGCACGAGTACCTGACTGCTGCCCGCCGCCGCGGCATCCTTGTCCCGGTACTCGGGAGGCGGCAGCTGTATGTTCATACGCCTGTCCGCGTCACTTGCGGGGAAAAGCGCTACGGCGAAGGTGGTCATCAAGGCTGTTTCATCGGGGCTGTCGAGGCTCTTTTTTGTCTCGTTGTCGTAAGCCTTTACGATGATTTCGGTACCGATCGGGTTGTCGGCATCGGCAACATTGATTAAAAAAGAACTTTTTCCCTTCTGAACCGTGCGGGCATAGACATCATTGACGAAAATATCCGCATCCTTCCCCGATGTGTTGGTAATTTGCAGATTACCGGTAACATCGGGGTTCCAGTTTTCCCTTGCGCGCCCCGGCCTCCCGCTGCCTGTACTCGCACAACCGGCGATCAGAACCGCCAAAATTACCGCGCCCGATATCAGCACGGCCAATCCAAACCATCTCTTTTTCATCTCAAACTCCTCACAAATCTTATATTTCCTCCGCATACGCGGTGAATTACCGATAAAATACCGTATATTTGAATGTCATTCGTTAAACAGTTGAAAATCGCGGCTTAAAGAATCTCCGCCGTCCGGAGGGCCTGAAAATTCAAGAACCGTAACATTCCGGCCCGCCGATACCGG
>JAISQR010000322.1 GCA_031274035.1 Treponema sp.
CGATTTTAGGGCGTCGGGCTACCGGCTGCCCACGGAGGCGGAGTGGGAGTACGCGGCGAAAGGGGGGAACAAGGACTATATGGTATATGAATACAGCGGGAGCAACAGTGTAGACGGCGTGGCGTGGTATGACGGGAACAGCGGAAATAGGACCCATCCGGTGGGGACCAAGGCGGCGAACAGCCTGGGGCTGTACGACATGAGCGGGAACGTATGGGAATGGTGTTGGGACTGGTACGGAAGCTACACCGGATCGGCGCAGACTGATCCCGCGGGCGCTTCTTCGGGCTCGTCTCGCGTCCTACGCGGCGGGGGCTGGAGCAACCCCGCTGGGAGCGTGCGTTCCGCCTTTCGGTTCCTCAACACTCCCTCTTACCGGGACTTCATTCTTGGCTTCCGTCTTGTCCGCCCCAGTTTTTAGGCAGAAAGCAGGGCTCTTCGGCCGTCCCGCCGGAGGCGGCGATGAGGGCGGACGCGGAGCGGACGCCTGAAAAGGCCGAAGAGCGGAAGCGGCTTGGGCGGTGAAGAATGCGCACGGCCCTGTTGCCGCAACCGGACACGAAGTGTCCGGGGCCGCTGTCCCGCGTAAGCGGGCGAAAAATTTTGGCGCGGACACAAAGGGAGGAAAGAAGCGTTCTAACCAAAACCTTCGTGCGTCTTTTCGCGTTTTTAGCGGTTAAATTTCTTCAAGTTTGGGTATTTTCGCGGTACTTGGAAGCAGCGTACTTTGCTTTTTCGTGTCCTTTTCGCGCCTTTCGCGGTTGAATTTCTTAAAGGTAAAACCGCTGAATGTTTGGGGGCTTGAATATTTAGTATGTTTCATGTATGGTATTCCCACGGGCGCTTCTTCGGGCTCGAATCGCGTCAAACGCGGCGGAAGCTGGAACAACCCCGCTGGGAACGTGCGTTCCGCCAATCGGAACAACAACACTCCCTCTAACCGGAACAACAATCTTGGCTTCCGTCTTGTCCGCCCCAGCCTGCTGATGAGAAGATTCCATCAACAAACCGGAGCGTCCGGGGAAACAAGGCTTTCTAAAGCCTTGTTTCCCGAGCATCCTGTTACACTTGCGGATTTTTTGCGTGAAGGTGTGCCAAAGGCTGCTAGAAGAGTATCCGGTTCCTTTTGGCTTTTGAGCCGGACAGCCCAAACTAAACGGAGCCGGATTTTTATGAAAATACAATACGCGGCCTTTTTGCTGCCGCTTTACGCGGACAGCGTTGAACAGGAAGCCCTGAACCGCTTTATAAGAACGCGCCGTATCGTGCAAACCCGCAAGGAACTGGTAAGCCAGGAAGGGCAGTCGTGGTGGGCCATTCTGGTAGAGTACCTTGATACCCCTGCTCCTGTAGCTGTAGGCGGGGAAACGCCGAAAAGTAAAGTTGACTATAAGGAATTACTCAGCCCCGAAGATTTCGCGATTTTCTCGCAACTGCGCGAAGCCCGTAAAAAGCTGTCCGAAGAAAACGGCCTGCCGGTTTACGCGGTCTGTACTAATGAACAATTGGCGGAAATTGCGCGGCAAAAGCCCAAAACCGTAGCCGAATGTAAAAAAATCGAGGGAATAGGGCAAGGTAAGGCGGAAAAATATGTCCCTGCTTTTATAGAAATAATCACCGCTGTTCCCCATGAAGATACACCCGCGGCCTTTTGATGTTGTTTATTCATGCGAAAACCTCTATCTTGCCTGGTATAAAGTATCTAAAGGAAAAACGAAAAACACGTCCATTATCAATTTTTACCGCAATCTCGACCAAAACTTGGCCCTTATTGCCCAGGATCTACGCAACGGAACGTATATTCCGGGGCCTTATAACCAATTCCTGATAAAGGACCCCAAAGAGCGTATTATTTCGGCTTCCGCCATAAGGGACAGGGTAGTTCAGCATGCCCTTATGAACCTTTACGATCCGGTTTTCGACCGTTCGCAGATATTCGATAGTTACGCTTGCCGCAGAAAAAAGGGGACGCAAAAATCCGTACTGCGGGCCTTTCATTTTTCCAAATGTTTTAAAACTTCCGGCGCGTATTTCCTTAAAATGGACGTGCGTAAATATTTCAATTCTATTGATCATGAAATTCTAAAACGGCTTATATCAAAAATTATAAAAGACGGCCGGGCTCTTCAGCTTTTTACTACCATTATTGACTCGAAAAACAGCGCTTCCCTTAAAGGGATTCCCATAGGCAACCTTACCAGTCAGTATTTTGCCAACCATTACCTTGCCGCTTTTGACCACTACCTAAAAGAAAAACTGCATGTCAAAAAATACATACGCTATATGGACGATATGCTCATTTTTTCCGACAGTAAAACAGCTCTTAAAAGTCTGTATCAAGAAGCCCTTAATTATACCGCGGAAAAACTTAATCTTACCCTTAAACCCGCGATTATAGACTCGGCGGACAAGGGCGCTCCCTTCCTTGGGTTTCTTATAAAACCGCGGGGAATATTTCTGCAAAAAAAATCAAAAAAGCGCTATGTTTTGCGTCTTAAAGAAATAGAACAGAAGCGCGGGCTCGGGCTTTTAAGCGATTTAGAAGCTGGTATAAGGATCACTGCGGTAAGCGCCCATCTTCTGCTTGCGCAATCCCGTAATTTCCGCAATAGTATCCTGGGCGGGCGCGTCCCCGGTAACTGACACCCTTTTTAACATCGGATACGAAGTGTCCACAGGCTCCTAGGGCATCTTGCATGGTCTTTGCGTACCCGGTAAAATAGCCTTATGGAATACAGAACAGTAGGAAAAACCGGCATAAACGCCAGTGTGATCGGTCTCGGCGGCGAGTCCCTTGTGGAACCGCCCGCAAAGGAAGTAGAGGACATTATCGCGGCCGCTCTGGACAGGGGCGTCAACATTATAGATGTCTTTATGCCCGGAAGGGAGGTGCGCGGCAAGATAGGCAGGGCCGTTAAGGGCAGGCGGGACAAGGTTCTTATCCAGGGGCATATAGGATCCACCGATATCCATGAGCAAAACGATGTAAGCCGCGATCTTGCTACCTGTAAAAAATACTTTGAAAGCCTTTTAACAGACTTGGGCACAGATTATATTGATTTCGGCCTCTTCTTTTTTGTAGATACGCCCGATGATTTTTCTAAGGTTTTTGAGGGCGGGCTTTTGGACTATGCCCTGACTTTGAAGCGGAAGGGCGTCATACGGGCGTTGGGGGCAAGCTGCCACAACAGCGAGACCGCCCGCCGTATTGTAGAAACCGGCCTTGTTGACCTTATCATGTTCTCCATTAACCCCGCCTTTGATATGACCCCCGCCGAATCCGATATCTATGAGCTTTTGGACGACGCAAAACTGAAACAGAATTTTGATTTTCATATTGAAAGGAGCAGGGCAAGCCTGTACCGGCTCTGCGCGGAAAGGGAAGTAGGCATTACCGTGATGAAGACCCTTTGCGCGGGTAAACTCCTCTCCGCGGATCTTACGCCCTTTTCAGGGCCTATGACCGTAGGCCAGTGTATACACTATGCCCTCACCAGGCCCGCGGTGGTTAGCGCGCTTATCGGCTGCAAAACCAGGGAAGAAGTGCTGGAAGCCCTCCGCTACCTGGACATGAGCGATGAAGAAAGGGATTACAGCAGCGTCATTGAACATTACCAGGGGGATTTCCGGGGTAACTGCATGTACTGTAACCATTGCCTCCCCTGCCCAGCCCGCATCGATGTGGCGGCGGTAAGCAAGTACCTTGACATAGCGTCCGTTACCCAAGGCCGTGTTGCTTCCAGCGTTGTCCAGCACTACAAGGCGCTGGACAAGCACGGGTCCGACTGTATTGCCTGCGGAAGCTGTGAAAAGCGCTGCCCCTTCTCGGTTCCGGTTATCAGCAACATGCGCAGGGCAAATGCCGTCTTTGGTCTGTAATATAAAGATGCTTAAACGGCCCGGCTTTCCGCCGCGACACGGGCGGCCCTCTACGGAGAATGTGCATATGAAAGAAGAAAATAGAACCCTGTTTTTGCGCCGGTTGTTTGGAAAAAACGCGGCTGCCGTACAGGGCTTGATCGCCGGCTTTTTGATCTTGGCCTCCTGCCAGTCGCTGCAAAAGGACCTTATGATAAGCAGCGCCGATGTAACCGATAACGTAGATATCGCGGCGCTTGAGGAGCGGATACTGAGCCTTGAAGGAGAGGTTTTTGACGCGCCGGGCGCAAGCCGGGAATTGGCTGATAAGATAAGCGGCGTAAGGCTGAGGATAGCGGAAATTGAGCGCAAAAAGCTGTCCGATCCTGCTTCCGCGGCCCTGCTTGCCGCATGGTCAGGCAGGCTTTATCTCCTTGAAAAAAGACCTTCCGATGCGGCAAAACAGCTCAATATTTCGCGGTCGCTTGAAGCCGGTAATCAGAGCGCCCTTATCCTTTCAATACGCCTTGAAGCCGATATGGAAAAACGGCTTGCGCTTATTGACAAGGCCCTGCAAGATGAATATAATCCGCCGGCCCCCGCCGCGATCCAGGTTTTGCAGATTGAAAGAGGGCGGCTTCTCTACGAGAGGAGGCGCTTTCAGGAAGCGGCGGCTTCATTCGACACTGCCTTTAACATACAAAGCGGCGGCGGGGAACTATACCGCAGAATCTATCAGGATATTAGGGATAGGGCCTGGGAAATGCGGAATTTTGGGGTAAACACCGAACAGAAGACCGTAGAGACATCTCAAAAGGATGGTATGTCCTGGCGGGAGCTTATTGAACTTACCAATACCGAGACCAGTCTTCTGCGTTTCCTCACCGCAGGCGGAGACCGGCCTTCCGAAGAACTCTTCTCCCGGCTGCTGGATCGTTCTTTTATTCCCTATACCCAGAATGTAACCTTAGATGAATGGCCGCAGGCTAAACCCAAGCCGGACGAAGCGGTGCTCCGTTCCGGCGCCGCATGGTTCCTGTGGCATTTATGGGCCGAAACCCGCCGCGATAAAGGGCTCCTCTCCAAATACTCTTCCCACTATGCAAACCGCGGCAATGCCCGCAGCCCTATCCCGGACCTGCCGTTCCTCTCGCCTTTCTTTGACTCTATACTTGGCTGCGTTGAAACCGAACTTTTATCCCTTCCCGACGGGCGGAATTTTCTACCTGATGATGCGGTCGAAGGCTCAAGTTTTTTAACCATGATTAGGAAGATCAGGTAGCACGCATCTAAATGACGCAAGTTTGATAATAGAAAATTCCATAGGAAATCCGCGCGGGGGCGCCGTGCGCGGAAAACAGCATGTTCGGCTTGGCGGTACACCATAAGAGCCGTGTTCCCGGCGGCAGAATAACCCCCAGCAATTTTACTTTTAAGAAATTCAACCGCGAAAGGCGCGAAAAGACACGAAAAAGCAAAGTACATTGCTTCCAAGTACCGCGAAAATACCCAAATTTGAAGAAATTTAACCGCGAAGGACACATCGAACCGCGAACCTTCGGTTCGATGGTTCGCGGACACGAAGGTTTTGGTGAGAAAATACTCTTTTTCCTTCCATTGGCGGTTGTTTTCTTTTTGTGCATTTCGTGGCTAAAAGTAAAACCGCTGAAAGTATATGTAAAAATATTGACGAAACGACGAACCCAATACCCCGCCTGCCGGCGGGGTATCGTCGTTTATCTATGTTTTTTTTTCTAATCAAATTATTATTTATAGAAGAATACCGAATCAAGCCCTTGACTTAACCAGAACTTTAAGTCATATCATCTATATCACGGTTAAAATCCGTATATCATCACCAAGGAGAGGCGTTATGGCGTTTAACGGATTTCATCATATCGGGCTTTGGGTCAAGGATGCCCAGAAGAGTCTCGATTTCTATACCAATGGTTTGGGAGCAAAAGTTGTCTTCAGCTTCCCTATGTCGGGCGGCGATAAGATCATCAATCTTGTCGATCTGGGGAATAATGCGGTGATCGAAATTATTCCCCGTGGTAACGGCGAAGAGGAAACCAATGCCCATTGGGCGCATGTGGCCGTGCGCACCGATGACGCACGGCAGGCCTACGCACGGGCCCTAGCTGCCGGAGCGCTCTCACATTCCGAGCCCAAGGATAATATGCTGGGAACTATGGCGGTATGTAATGCCTTTGTTAAAGGCCCCGATCATGAGCTTATCGAATTCTTCCAGGTAAAATAACGGAAAACCGCAGACTTTTAAATTTTAGTAAAAGACATTAGGAGAACTCAAGATGAAAACAGTACTCTGTTACGGCGATTCTAATACGTGGGGGCACAATCCCCATACCAAGGATCGCTACGATCATCATACCAGGTGGCCTATGGTGCTCAAGAAACTGCTTAACGAAGGCGCATCCCCTGATGATCCTGCCTATTGGGTAATTGAAGAAGGGCAGAACGGCAGGACTACCTGCCGTGAAGATCCGGTAGGGGGTGACAGAAACGGCCTCCGCCAGCTTATCCCTATTCTGGAAAGCCACAGGCCGCTTGACATCGTTGTATTCATGCTGGGTACAAACGATCTAAAACCGCGTTTCAGCCCGCTTCCCTATGATATAGCCTGCGGCGGCCAGCGTATCGTTACGGCCATTCAGAATTCCCGTACCGGCCCTAATAATACAAGCCCGAAAGTTCTCTGGATATGCCCGCCCCCTACGGTAAAATCCCCCGAATTTGAGCATATCTTTGGCGATAGCGTAGAACTTTCCCAAAAGCTGTCCCCGTACTTCAGGCAGCTTGCCCAGGAGAGCGGGGCGCCCTTGCTTGACGCGGGAACGGTTATCCGCACCAGCACCGCGGACGGCATCCACCTTGACGCCGGGGATCACTACAAACTGGCGGAAGCGGTTGCAAAGATGATCCGCACTATGTAACAGGCGGAAGAGGGGGAAGAACCGCGGGTTTTCTTGACAGTACCGGGTTTCCTGAAAACCGGCGGGGTTTTTGGAGAGGTATTTATAATGACAATGAAAGGATATTTATCGAATGAAAAGAGGATTTACGTTAATAACGGCCTGTTTATTGGTTTTAAGCAGCGCCGCTTTGGATGCCCAGAACGCGGAAGACTTTGAAGAGTTAGGCATTCTGACCTTGTTCGAGGACTATGGATATGCGTATCCGGTTATCTACAGCCCTGACGGAAAAAATTTGATCGCCGCGGTAGCGGAAAGCGCTATCTTTATCCTGGACGCAGAGAGCGGCAGGAGCGTGCGGATATTTTCCAACGAACATTCGGAAGATTTTATACCTGTCCTTGCTCTAAGCCCCGACGGTAGAAAACTTGCCGCTGCCGATAATGAAGGAAATATCATCATAAGGGATACCGGGAACGGTCAGTTTTTAACGACCATTCCCGCGGGGTTTGAAGATAGCCGCGTTTATTCGTTGTCCTTCAGCCCTAACGGCAGGCGGCTCACCGGTGCGGGCGGAAGTGTCAAGATATGGGATGCCGAAACCGGACAGGAACAGCGTTCTGCCATAAGCCACGCCGGAGCGGTCTTCAGCGCTTACAGCCCCAACGGTAAATATATCGTTTCAGGTTCCGCGGAAGATGGAAGCGTCAAGGTCTGGAATGCCGAAACAGGCGGGGAACTGTATACCCTAAGTACTGATTTTTTCATTGAGGATATTCCCTGCTATACCTTCAGTCCTGACGGCAGTCGTTTCGCAGCCTCGTATAACGGCGAGCGTCATACTGTCATTTGGGATATGGAGAGCGGACGGATGGTGCGGAGCCTTAATACCAAGGACGATCAAATTTTCTCGCTTGCCTTCAGCCCTGACGGCAGGCGTATTATCACCGCGGGCGAAAGTCTCAAGGTATGGAACGCGGAAACAGGGCGGAATCTCTGGACTTTTGAGGTAGAGGAAGAGAATATAATTTACGCTTCTTTTAGCCCCGATGGAAAAAAAATAGCGGCTTCATCAGAAGAAGGAACCGTCAGGCTTTGGGCGTGGGATACGGCTCCAAAAGGAAGCCCTTGGAATATCGTAGTTATCCGTAACCCAGAAGGCTGAAGCTCAATCGGACACGAAGTGTCCGCGGCTGCTAGCAGCCTGTTTAGGTCAATCTCTATAATATAAGATTGTACTATCCACAGGAGGGGTAGTACAGATGAGAGGGAAAACATATAGGGTGGTGCATTTAACAGCCGATGAGAAAAAGTGGTTAGAAGACATGGTAAATAAAGGAGTACACCCGGTACGGGAGATTACGCATGCACGTATCCTGCTCCTGCTGAATCAGGAAGAACCCGGACAGGGGAAGGCCGTTAAAGAGCTGGAGCAAAGCGAAGTAGCCGAACGGTGCGGGTGCAGCACATTTTTGGTTTATACTGTCAGTAAACGCTATGTACAAACGGTGGAAGAAGCGTTTGCGATAGCACAAAGGCTGGAAATGCATTATACGCCTGAACACGGAAGCTGGCTGAATATTGCCGAGATAGAACTGAGCACCATGACCAGCCAGTGTTTGGACCACCAGATTGACACGCCGGAAAAACTTTCGTGTGAACTTGCGGCATAGCAACTTGACCGTAATACGGCTGAAAAAACAGTGAAATGACAGTTTACTACCCAAAACGCGCGGATAAAACTTCATGGTTTATATCCATTCGTTTGTCCTAATCAATGTACTAGGACATAAAAGTAACCGCCGAACCTTCTCTGATATACGCTGGTATCTTTGCCAATGGTGCATCTGCAGTAAAGTAAGACCCCGTAATCATTGGTTTACCGTTCCATGCATCACGCCATTTATATTCTGAGGGCAGGTAAACCTCGCGGTTCCGCTCACCGGGCCGGTAAATCGGCGCAACGATGATATCCGGACCAAGGAGAAATTCGTCATCTACCTGGTAACATTCTTCATCATCCGGATAATCAAAGAAAAGCGGTCTCATGGGAGGTATTCCACTATTGGCCGCCGCGATCATCTGTTCCATGATGTATGGACGCAGGCGTTCACGCAACAGTAATATCTCACGAATGATCACATAGTTCTCCTCACCGAAAGACCAGACTTCGTTGTCTCTACCCGATGCTCTTATGTCACTTTCTCGGGGCTCCCGATTCCCATGGATTCTGAAGATGGGACAGAACAGACCAAATTGAAACCACCTGACGATAAGTTCCCGAAAATCAGGATTTTCAATATTGCCATTAAAAAATCCTCCGACATCGGATCCCCACCACAATATTCCACTCATCATCGCATTGAGTCCTGCTCCAATTTGCGCCTTGAGTGTCGTCCATTTTGATTCTATATCACCTGACCATAACGCAACTCCGTATTTTTGAGAACCCAGCCACGCGGATCTGGTCAAGAACACAGTTCCATCCGGATCTCCCCCGCCCAAAAAATCGTTCAGACCTTTTTGGTGCAGATATGGATACGCATTAGCAACTTCTATACCATCGCCAAGATGAAATAACAGGTTATCGGGATCCGCAGGATCAATTTCCGGTTCACAGGCATCCAACCAGAAATTGTGTATTCCTACAGATGAGTAATTTTCACGAAGCCGATCACAGAGGTACTTACGGGCCTCAGGATTTGTTGCGTCATAGTAGTGCATGAACACAGTGGGAGGATCGAAAGTATCGGCAAAAGGGAAAAGTAAGTTCAGTCCTCGTTTTGTTCTAATCAGCAGATTCCTGTCTTTCATTTCTTCGAAGCCGGATGCTTTCGGATTGACCGTTGGCCATACTGAAACCACCGTTTTTACCCCCATTTCATTGAGCTCCGCCACCATCTTGACAGGATCAGGCCAACAGTCATGATCCCAATTCCATTCCCCCATCCTCTGCCAGTGTAAATAATCTATAACAATGGCAGAAAGCGGCAGGTTTCTGCGCTTGTATTCCCGAGCAACCGTTAATACTTCTTCCTGAGTTTTGTATCGTAATTTACTCTGCCAGAATCCCGAGGCCCAGTATGGCAGTATTGGTGTATGCCCCGTTATATCGGCGTATGTTTCCATGACAAGACGATAATCACCCCCCCCTATGACGATATAATCAATCTGGCGTGAAGCATTTGCTATCCAGCGGATCTGTGATATCCCGAGCTCAACCCGCCCGAGTGACGGCGAATTCCAGATGAAACCATATCGTTTCGACGAGACATAAAAAGGTATAGTAACTTCTCCATTACCTTGAATAAGATCTATCACGGTCCCCCGCTGATCAAGCAATCCATGCCGATGCTGACCCAGACCATAAAAATGTTCATTCTTTCCCGGTATAAAACGCAATGCTACCTTGTACAATTCACCGCCAACCGCCGCATACTGCCGACTTTTGGGGAAAATAGTCTTGTTGTAAGGCAACCAATCGACTTCTTCAAGAATGGTTTTTCCAGTAATCACATCATTAAATATTATCCTTCCAAATTGTGAGACCTGTGCCATGATGAAACCATTGCAAATAACAGCAGAATTTTCACCAATATCAATCCGGCAGTTCCCACGAATATCCGGTTGAATCGCTCCGACAATATCTTCAGCGAAAGATCTATTTACTGTTCCCCTGATACGGAGGGAATTTGTCCCGGCAGCAGATATCTCAAGTTGCTCTCCCTCTCTGGACCAATAAAGTTTTCCGTCCTTTTCATTAAAATAATTCATCGCTTATTATCTCCATCTTTTATTCAAGATTTTACCGCACCACTAATGACGCCGTTTATGACATACCTCTGCATAGTAAAAAAAAGTACAACCATTGGAAGAGAACCAAGCACCGCAGCCGCGAGAATATTAGCCCAAGCCGTGTTATACGATTGGAAGAAGCGCATTGTTGCGAGGGGAATAGTATAATTCTGCGGAATCTGTAGAAGCAACAGAGGAAGAAGAAAATCGTTCCATATCTGTAAACTGAGAAGTACCGCTATAGTACTCGTAATGGGTTTTAGGATAGGGACCAATATAAAAAATAAAACCTGTAAGGTATTTGCTCCATCAATACGAGCGCTTTCTTCCAGAGAGATTGGTATTGTATATATGAACCCTCTATACATGAATATCGCCGTCGGGGTTACCAATCCCCAATAGACGATCACTATACCGAAAAGCTTGTTCATAAGCCCGACAGTACGGGCCATCACTACGATGGGAATCATGATGGATTGAAACGGGACAACAAATATGCAGAGGAATAAGAGAAATATGACATTGCTCAACACCCCTTCCACTCTGGCAATTTTATAGGCAGCTAGAACGGAGAGAACAAGAAGTCCCGCCACCGAGCATATGGTAATCCCGATTGAATTTCCGAACGCCTGTAAGTATCGCATTGTCACCATAGTATCAGAGTAATTTGACAATGTCAGAATATTTGGCCAGGCAATTTTTGATATTAGATATTCGGCATTCGTCTTAAATGAATTCAATACAACAAAAAAGATTGGTAAAATCCAAAGGATAGCGGACAGGCACACTGCAAAGAGAACAATTACATATCCCGGTATTCGTATTTTATGTATCGGCATTAGAATTTCACCTCCCGCTTTTGTAGAAAAAAAATCTGCATAAAAGAAATTAAAATAATAACCACGAGCAGAAATACTGCCTTTGCCGTGCCATATCCATAAAAAAATGAGTTGAAGGTAGTATCATAAATATTGAGAATGGCTGTCTCGGTAGCACGCCCCGGTCCACCGCCGGTCATCGAATAGACAATATCAAACACCCGCAATGAATTGATTGTTGACAGAAACAAACAAATCACTAAAGTTGAGACGAGCAATGGAATAGTAATACTGAAGAACTGATTCGTTTCTCCTGCGCCGTCGATCGTGGCAGCCTCATACAGATCTCTGGGTATTGCCTCCAATCCTGCTACAAAGAGCAGCATGTACCATCCCGCAGCCTGCCATACAGAAGCAAGGACAACAGAGAAAATCGCGATATTTGGGTCACTCAACCAACCGATCTTTAGCGGAGAAAAGTTAGTCAAGTTTCCCAACTCGTAAGATACCGGCCCAAGCAGGAAACTCCAAATTTGACCTACTATAATGAGACTGAACACATTAGGCAGAAAGAAAAAACAGCGAAACAACTTTCGTAGTGGTATATTCTTCACAAGTACAAAAGCCATTACCAATGCAGTTATATTTACTATTGCCACATGAGCAATCGTAAATACCAGGGTATTTCTGAATGAGGCCCAGAAAGCACGATCCCCAAGAAGCATAGAGTAATTTCTCAATCCGACAAAAGGTTTCTTTGGGGAAATACCATTCCAACTGGTAAGACTGTAATATATCCCTGAAAAAAAAGGAATAATGAAAAATAGCGTGAACAGCGAAAACGCAGGGAGGATAAAAAGAAAATACTCTATGTTATATTTTTTTGGGCTAATCATCATCTAGCTCCTTTAAAACAATCAACAGGGCGGGAAGTCCCGCCCTATAAAACTAACGAGTATTTAGGGCCATATCCAACGCACGCTGTATGTTCTCCAAAACCTGCTGCTTATCAATCTGCCCGCTTAAATATGCCTGGATGGACTTACCTGCTTCAGACTTAACGCCGCCAGGAGAAACTTTAAGCCATTCCCAGGGAATGGACCTTCCGTTCTGCATAGCAACATTTATGTCCTCATAAACCGGGTGAAGACCGGATGTGTCAAAACCTTTCAGTGGCGAAAAAGCATGGTTGTACTTCGAAATAGTTTGCATTGACTTCAAAGATGTTAAATAGTCAAAAAACTTGATCGCTTCGTCGAGATGCTTGCTGTTCTTGATGATTCCCAATCCATTGGCAACACCAACGATGATACGGGGATCATTAACGTTGTTTGTAACGGGCAAACCAACCATATGGACATTAAGGTTCGGGTTTACCTCAAGGGCTGTTCTGAGTATCCAGTCACCATGGACTGCCATTGCGGCCTTATTCTGCCCCAAGAAGCTGGCGCCTTCACCAAAAGCATAAGTAAAAGGATTCTCAGGAACATTTTGCCTGAATATGTCAATATAATCAAAAACGGATTGGAACGCAGGATCAGTGAATTTCACCGTACCCGCCATCAGACCATCGATCAGTTTGGGACGGGTATTGAGGACCTGGCTAA